>JAYTKG010000138.1:0-4677 GCA_043730435.1 Acidimicrobiia bacterium
GCCCGCTGGGGCAACCACCGCGCCATTTTGTCCGGAGATTTCTTGTTGGCGCGGGCGTCAGAAATCGCCGCGTCGCTCGGCGCTGAGGTGGCCGGCTTACTGGGCAATACGATTGGTCGTCTCGTGCAAGGTCAGATCGCCGAGCTGACCACGCAGTACAAGATCGAACGCACGGTCGCCGAATACCTCTCATCTATCGACGGAAAGACCGCTTCGCTCTTTTCCGCAGCCGCTCGTATCGGTGGCATCGTGGCTGGTCTGCCCCGTCCTCATATCGATGCGCTGACGTTGTGTGGTCAGGCCTACGGCATGGTGTTCCAGATCGTGGATGACATTCTGGACCTCACCAAGACCGAAGCCGAACTGGGCAAGCCGGCCGGGCACGACATTGTCGAAGGTGTCTTCACGCTGCCCGTCATTCACACCATGACCCAGGGTGGACCGATTGGTGACGAGCTATCCACATTGCTGTCGTCGCCCGTCGATGCGGCCGGACTCGGCCGGGCGCTCACCCTGGTGCGATCAAACGGTGGTCTTGCACACGCCGCTTCCATAGCTCGCGGGTACGCCACCGTTGCGGCCGACGCGATGGGGCCCTATCGAGACACGGCCGCAGGTCGAGCGCTGGCTGACTCCAGCCACGCCTTGATCGACAGCGTCGTCTCCAGTTAACACAGCGCTTCGTCTGCTTCTCATCCACCTGCCTCTTGTTCGTCTTTTTGGTGGTAAGCAATCGTTAAGGCGCGCTACTCGGCGGCCTATGGGCCGACTGACTCCGTATGGCGGTACGGAGAGCGCATGTCGCGTCGATTTTAAGCACCCTTGGATTGGTCTTCACGGGCGGACTGATCAGTCAACGACACCAGGCTGAGGCCGCGCCCGCGGTGCATCTTGCCTCGTTCCCGGTTGATGGCGCGTGCAGTTACGTCGATAGTTGGATGGCTGATCGCGGCGTGAGCTCCACCGGGGTGAAGCTCTACCACGAAGGTGTCGACATCATCGCTGTGTCCGGCGTGCCGATTCGCGCGGTAGTTGACGGGACCGTTACCCGTATCAGCACATCGGCTCGCGGTGGCAACCAACTCTATTTGGAACAGGCCGACGGTTCGTACTTCTTCCATGCGCACATCAGCCGCTACGCCGACGGACTCGTGCAGGGTCAGAAGGTGACGGCGGGGCAGGTCATTGCTTACGTTGGCCAGACCGGCGACGCGCAGTACTCGGTGGCCCATCTGCACTTCGAGGTGCATCCTGCATGGAACGCCAAGAAGCCGATCAACCCGTTCCCGGTCATTGGTGAACTTCCCGGTTGTGGTCGGGGCGGCACCGGCGCGTTGGCGTCGCTGCCTGATTCGGTGACCGAGAACTACTCGGGCACCACGGCGAACGCGGCCGGAACCGGTGGCGTCGTCGCCGCGGCCACACCAGCTGATACGCCCAGTAAGTCGTCGAACGGTTTTGACGGGCTGGGTGCGGTCCAACCGAAGCGCCTTGCTGATTCTCGCCAGTCATTTTCCCTCACAACGTTCACGCCCGGAACCGTGAACTACCTGACGATCGCTGGTCACGGTGGCGTTCCCGCCAACGCGACGGCGGTCATGGTGAACATGACGGTGACGAACCCAGCAGGCGCCGGTTGGCTGCGGGCGTGGCCCTGCGGTCAAACAATTCCCGATACCTCGACCCTGAACTATGCCGACGCCCAAACCGTGGCCAACGGTGCGCTGATGCAACTCGGAGCCGGTGGAAAGTTGTGCTTCCAGGCCACCACCAGCCTCGACCTCATTGTTGATGTCATGGGTTGGCAGGGCAACGGCGGATCGCTCGGATTCGTTGCGACTGGTCAGCAGCGTCTGTTCGACAGCCGAAACGGCGCGCCGGTGGCCGCAGCCTCGGTCGTGCGGGTCAAGATTCCCGGGTCGTCTCCGAAAGCCGCAACCCTGAACATCACCGCAGTGTCTCCCGCCGCGGCCGGGCACCTCACGGTGTGGCCGTGCGATGCGTTGCATCCGGTGACCTCGTCGCTGAACTTCAGCAATGGCGACGTGATCGCCAACGCAGTGACTGTTGGAGTTTCGGCATCGGGCGAAGTGTGCATGGATGCATCGACGTCGTCGCACCTCATCGTTGATCTCTCTGGTGTGTGGTCGGAGAAGGCTGGAGCCCGACCGATGTCAGTGACGCCCACACGGCTGCTCGACTCCCGTGGTAGCAAACCGGCCGCTGGCTTCGTGCAAAAGATCCAGGTCTCCGGACGCGCTGCGGTGCCCACGGCTGCGACGGCAGCGCAGGTCAACATCACGGTCACCGACCCGCATGGTGCAGGTTTCGTGACGGCGTGGCCGTGCGGTCAGCCGCAACCAAATGTCTCCAACGTGAACTATGCCAATGGTGAGACGGTCGCCAATTCGGCCACCGTGCCGCTCGGTGGTGGGCAACTTTGTGTTGCTGCATCCAGTCCTGCCGACCTCGTCATCGACGTCACCGGTTACTTGAAGTAACCCTTGAAGTCGACAATTCGGGTCGGCTTTTAGGGTATTCCTTTTCGGGAAAGCGCCGCGTGATTCGAGCTGGCGTGGCATAGCCTCGGGGGATGGTCCCCGCTGATAGCCCGTTGCTTCAACGCATTCGCGAGTCAGTTATTGGTGACGATCAGGTCATGCCGGGACCGTTCGGGCCGCACCGCATCACCTACGCGGACTACACCGCCAGCGGCCGGTCACTTTCGTTTCTTGAGGACTTCATCCGGGAGGAAGTGCTACCTCGCTACGCGAACACCCACACCGAATCTTCCGGTACTGGTTTGCAAACCACGCGCCTTCGTGAGGGTGCCCGTCGCATCATCCATGAGGCAGTTGGCGGAGACGACGAGACGTGCGTGATCTTCTGCGGATCGGGCGCGACCGGTGCCATCAATAAGTTGGTCGGCATCATGAACCTGCGCATACCAGCCGACCTTGACGATCGCTTTCATCTGTCGTCACATATTCCCGCCGACGAGCGTCCGGTGGTTTTCGTTGGCCCATTCGAACATCACTCCAACGAAATCCCGTGGCGCGAAACCATCGCTGATGTCGTCGTGATTCCCGAGGATGCCGACGGTCATATCGACCTGAGTTGTCTCGAAGCGGAGCTCGTTCGGTACGCCGCTCGGCCACTCAAGATCGGTTCCTTTTCGGCCGCCTCGAACGTGACCGGCATCATCTCCAACACCTGCGACATTGCCGATTTGCTGCACCGCCACGCAGCGCTTTCGTTTTGGGATTTTGCGGCGGCCGGGCCATATGTCGACATCGAGATGTACCCCGCGTGCGCCGATCATCCGTTGGCCTACAAGGATGCGGCGTTCCTTAGCCCACACAAGTTTGTCGGTGGTCCGGGTACCCCCGGCGTGCTGCTGGTACGCCGAGAATTACTCACCAATCGGGTGCCAGACGTGGTCGGTGGCGGCACCGTTGCGTATGTGAATCCGGAGGAACATCGTTACCTCGACGATGTCGTGCATCGCGAGGAAGGCGGCACCCCGGCCATCATCGAATCGATCCGTACCGGGCTCGTCTTCCAACTCAAAGAGGCGGTCGGCGTCGCTACGATTCGTGAGCACGAGGAATCGTTCTGGCATCGCGCGGTTCAGGCATGGTCGGACAATCCGGCACTGCAGATTCTGGGCAACACCACGGCCGACCGTCTGTCGATTCTGTCGTTCGTCGTTCGTCGCCCTGGCGGCAAGTACCTCCATCACAATTATGTGGTCGCACTGTTGAGTGACCTGTTCGGCATCCAGGCTCGCGGTGGCTGCTCATGTGCCGGGCCCTACGGTCATCGTCTGCTCGGTATCGACCTCGATCGGTCGCACGCCTTCGAGCATGAGATCGCCCTTGGCTGCGAAGGTATCAAGCCCGGCTGGACCAGGGTGAGCTTCAACTACTTCATCTCCGAAGCCGTGTTCTCGTACTTGGTTGCGGCCGTCGACATGGTCGCCAGTTATGGCTGGAAGCTGTTGCCCGAGTACCACTTCGACCCGGCCAGTGGCCTGTGGAAGCACCGTGCCGGCGCGATCGAACCGCCGCTGCGTCTGTCGCAGCTCACCTACGACCTCACGACCGGGCTGTTATTGCGACCGCCCGTCGATCGCGAACGAGCACCGGAGTCAGCGTTGACCGGCTACCTCGAACAGGCCGAAGCCTTGTTTGCGGCCTCACCCGGATGGAACCTCGATGACTGTCCGCCACTCGACGTGTCCGAAGACTTTGAACACCTCCGCTGGTTCGACCTCCCGGCCGCCTCGCTCGTCTAAGGTGCCATCGAACTTGCGGGTCAGGCTGGGCGGAGGGCGGCGGCGATGCCGATGAGGCTGCGGCCGAAGGGATCGAGCTGGCGAGACAGGATGGTCTCGATGGTGGTGGTGCACTTTGGCTCGTCGGTGACGAGCTTGGCCCAGCGGATGTAGCCGCCCATCACGCCAGCAACCTTGTCGCCAACTTCTTCGCTGTGCACGATGAGCTTGGTGCCGTTGCGCAGCATCTGGTGCATCTCAGGGTAGAGATGGCCGAGCGACACGATGGCGTCGTCGGTCTGGCTGAACGGGCGGTGGATGTACGGAACACCCAGTTCTTCGTAGTTGTGGAGGTTGTGGGGCGCGGCGATGAGCGACACGATGCAGCCGAAGCCCTGCTC
>JAYTKG010000139.1:0-3347 GCA_043730435.1 Acidimicrobiia bacterium
GCGACATGCGGCAGAGCTGGTGCGGTACGCCACGCTGCTCGTCGGCCCGAATGACGCGGCCGACGTGGTGTCGATCACCTTTGCCAAGTTCGTTCGCTCCGGACACCGGGAGATGGAACATGAGCGGGCGTATCTGTTCCGAGCTGTCACCAACACGGCGCTCGATCAGATGCGGAGTCGGCAGAGACGGCAGGTACGCGACCTGCACGCGGTCCTGCCGGCGGTCTCGCCACCGCATGAGAGTCAACTCGACATTCGTCGAGCCGTGGCTGCGCTGAGCGTGAGGCAACGATCGGTGGTCTACTTCACCTACTGGGAAGATCTAGACGCCACCCAGATCGCGACCCTGCTCGGTATCAGCCCCGACAGCGTTCGCCGTCATCTCGCTCGTGCCCGGGTGCACTTACGGCAGGCATTGCGATGAGCGAATCACTTGACGACGACCTCCGTTCTGCTCTTGGCGACATTCTCGATCTGGCGCCCTCGCCGCTCGCGGCCAAGACCGACGCGTCGGTTGCGAGGAGCGACGCGCGTCCCCATCATCGGGCGCGAGCCATGGTGTTGCTGTCGGTGATCGCTGCGGTTCTGGTATTTGGCATTGGCGCCGGCTTGATCAGCCTCGCTCGTCAGCCAGCGCAGATTCGCACGGCCGAGCCGTCGGTAACGGTGACCGCGCCGTCGGTGCCGGTCGCTTCAGTGACCAGTGTTGTCGAGGCGCCCGCAATCGCCAGCGCGTCCCAATCGGTCCAACCAACGCGAAGGTTGGTGACCGTTCTGATATGGGTGCTTCTAGGCGTGGTGCTGCTTGCCATCGAAATGCATCACCTGGCCTTCTTCGCCATGTTCGGTGCCATCGGCGCGCTGGCGGCGGCCGTCACGGCGGTGTTCGCTCCAACGGTCATTCCTCTGCAGATTTTGGTGGCCGTCATCGTTGCGGCAGTCGGTCTGGTCGCAGTACGACCGCACATGAGCCGTGCCTTTGCGCGCCGGGGTCCTGGTCTGGTGATCGGCGGCGTGCACGGCGGCCTCGTTGGCGCAAATGGCATAACGACCGATGAAGTGGGGCCACATCCGGGTGGCCACGTGCGGCTCCTCGGCGAGAACTGGCTAGCGGCAACCGCCACTTTCAGCCCGCCCATTCCGCCCGCCACCCACGTCATCGTCACCGCTGTTGTCGGCACCACGCTTACCGTCACACCCGCCTATGAGGAGTACGAATGATTGCCATCAGTCCCGTTGCCATTGTCAGTCTTGTCATCGCTGTTTTGATCGCCGCAGTGCTGCTGTTCATGCTCCGAAAGATGGTGAACATCGTGCAGCAGGGCGAGGTGGGCGTGGTGAAACGTCTCGGTGAGTACCGCAAGACGCATGAGCCCGGGCTTGTCATCATCGCGCCGTTCATCGATGACTTGAAGCGGGTGGACATGCGCGAAATCCCCGTGCCCGGAGACCGTCAGGAGGTCATCACCAAGGACAACGTGGTCGTCACGGTGAACGCCACGATCTTCACCCAGATCGTCGACGCCAAACAAGCGCTGTTCAGCGTGGCCAACTTCGATGTGGCCATTGATGCGCTCGCTCGTACCGCGCTGCGTTCCGTCATCGGCACCCTGTCGCTCGACGAGGCGCTGTCGGAGCGGGAGCGGATCAACACCGACGTGCAGCTGCAGATGGAAGCGGTCACCGACAAGTGGGGCATCCGTATCGCCCGCATCGAAATTGTGGAAATTACGCCCCCGCCGAAAATCCTCGAAGCGCTCGCGTTACAGAAGCAGGCCGATCAAGAAAAGCGGGCCAAGATTCTCCAGTCGGAAGGAAACCAGCAGTCTGCGATCAACATTGCCGACGGTGCGGCCAAGGCGGCAATCCGCGCCGCCGAAGGCGAGCGGGCGGCGGCCATCCTTCGGGCCGAAGGCAACCGCCAGGCCTACATCCTCGAAGCCGAAGGCAAGGCCCAGGCCATCGCCAGCGTCTACGGCGCAATCGACAGCGCCAACCCGAGCCCGTCGCTCATAGCCATTCTGCAACTCGAGACGTTGACCAAGTTTGCCGACAGTGACAACGCCAAGATCGTCATTCCTTTCGAAAGTGCCGGACTGATGGGCGCGGCCCAAGCGCTGAAATCGGTGCTGGCGTCGGTCCCCAGTGAGTAACTCCACAGGTTTCACTACACTTTGGTGATGGCCAAACTTTCTCTTGAACTCGAAGGTGTCTATACGCCGATTGTGGCGCCGATGCATGCCAATGGCGACCTTGATCTGGACGGCTTTACGAAGGTGATTGAGTTCTGCCTGGCCGGTGGCGTGCGCGGCTTGGTTGCCAACGGCACAACGGGGGAGTACTACGCGCTCAGCACCGATGAGCGCACGCAACTCGCTCGTCAAGCGGTCGAGGTTGCCGCCGGCCGAGCCCAGATGGTGGCCGGGTGCAATGCCGGTTCCACCCGCGAAGTGATCGCTCACGGCCTCATTGCCCGCGACATCGGGTACGACGCGCTCATGCTCGCTGCCCCCTACACATCACTTCCGACACAACGTGAGTTGGCCGCCCACTACGCCTCAGTGGCGAGTGAAGTTGGACTACCGATCATCCTGTACAACTACCCGGCCCGCGCGGGTGTTGAGATCGGGTTCGACTGCCTGGATGCTGTCGTCGACATCCCCGAGATCGTTGGCATCAAAGAGTCAAGCGGTGACTTCTCCCGGTTCCTCGCCATGCGTAAGCGTTACGCAGGCAAGATCGAAATCATGTGCGGCTCCGATGATCAGGCCGTCGACTACTTCGTGTGGGGCGTACGCAGCTGGTTGGCCGGTACCTCCAACGTGCTACCCAAGCACCATGTAATGCTGCTCAACGCATCGCTTTGCGGTGACCACGCCGAAGCCGTTCGCATCTTCGACGGCATGCTGCCGTGGGTGCAGAACATGGAGAGCGGTTCGTACAACCAGAAGGCCAAGCTCGGCCTTGGCCATCAGGGCATCCAGTGCGGCGACGTGCGACAGCCGTTGCTGCCGCTGCTTGATGATGTTGCCGCCGAAACGTTGCGGGTGCTCGACCAGGCACTCGCGCTTGATCTCGGCTGATGCGTCAGACCCGCACGCTCACCGCCGTTGAGGCCCACGCCGAGGGAGAGCAGGGCACCTGTTACCTCGGGAGCGTTTTCGAGATTCCCGGCGCCACCATGCGCGAGAAGTTGCACTACGTGAACGAGGTGGATGACTCCATCCGTCGCTATCTTGCGTTCGAACCGCGCGGTCGCCCCCAGGCCAGCGCCAACCTGGTGTTTCCCTCCAACGATCCCGAAGCCGATGCAGGGTTCATCATCCTGCAGGCCGATCGTGCTCACG
>JAYTKG010000140.1:0-3142 GCA_043730435.1 Acidimicrobiia bacterium
TACCGTTGTAGTGGTGGATCAGTCGATGGAGCAGTTGGTGTGCGCACCGAGCGTTCAGCTCCAAACGTTCGTGCACCGCTACCGGTGGTATTCCTATGCCGGTTTTCCGGTCGGTATCTCCCACGCTGTCCCATCACGACATCTGACGGTCATGATCAGCCTTAGCGACCCGATCACCATAGCGGGCGGTTCCCAACCCGAGTCGTTCCGTTCGTTCGCCGCAGGCCTGCAGGTCGCACCCGCGAAAGTGATCGATCACGGTTTCGGTTGCGGTGTCGGGATCGACCTGACGCCAGCCGGTGCGCGGGCATTGCTCGGCTTCCCTGCGTCGGCGATCGCGGGTGAGGTCATCGAGCTTGATCACGTGTGGGGTGCCCGGGCAAGGGAACTCGCGGAGCGGCTCACGATCGCGGCGGACTGGAAGGGTCGGGTAGCGCTACTGGATTGGTTTCTTCTCAGCACCCTGTCCGAACCTGCCGGGCCGATTGTCGCAGTTTCGGAAGCTTGGGCGCAGTTGGTCGCCTCGGCTGGGACGGTTCGTATCTCGTCGTTGGCTGATCATGTGGGGTTGAGTCGCCGTTACCTGTCGGGGCAGTTCATTGCCGAGTACGGATTGTCGCCCAAGCAGTCGGCCCGGGTGTTGCGATTCGAACGAGCGGTCGGCTTGCTCGATCTTCCTCGACGCCGATCATTGGCCGAAACCGCAGTGATGTGTGGCTTTTTCGACCAGGCCCATCTCGCGAGCGAATGGCAGACGTTGGCTGGAATGACCCCGACGGAGTGGTTAGCAACGGAATCTAAAGACCCCCACGACACTTCGTTTGCAACAGCGAACACGGTCGCGTAGGCCTGTTCCCAAAAGTCCAAGACAGCTCCGGTGAGCTTCAGTCATCGTGGAACCCAACCATCAACAAGAAGGGCACGATCCTATGACTACAAAACCAACCTTTACCGGGGTGAACGTCGTCGTTAACGACATGGATCGATCTGCTGCGTTCTACCGGCTACTCGGACTCGAAATCGATGTCGTGCCGGTGGTGTGGCCACCGGGTAGCGGTGGTCGTCACGCCGCAATGGCAGGCGACAGTCCCCGTATCGAATTGGACAACACCGAACTGTCACGCATCTGGGGGCACGCAGGCCTTGCTCCGGGCAGCCCGGTGATCGGGTTCGCGTTCGCCTCACGGACCGACGTCGATGACACCTATCAAACGTTGGTCGCAGCCGGTCACCGTGGCCGACTCACACCCTACGACGCGTTCTTCGGTGCCCGCTACGCAATCGTTGACGATCCAGACGGCCAAGCAATTGGCCTCATGAGCCCAATTGATCCTGAACAGGAATTCATCCCGACGGTCGTCGAAACGGCGTGACACGATGATCGTGCACGACTTGAGCGTCGACGCTTTGAACAAGATGATCTGTTACGACCTCGCGAACGCAGATCACGAACCCGAGAGCCCGATTGGTGAGTTCGAATTTCACGGCTGTACCGCCGCGGTCGCATGTTTCAGCGGACAGCCACCATGGGAACGCCACACCGGCGGTGACGAGTTACTGCTCGTCCTCGCCGGAGAGACCGAACTCACCGTGATCGGCCAGCCACCGCGTTACTTCGGCGTCGGGGAGATGATCGTGGTCCCAAGCGGCCAATGGCACCACAACAACGCGCCCAACAGTGTCACGATTTTTCACCTCACCCCAACCGTCGGCAACGAACACTCCTGGCAACAACCCGATCCCGAGTGACCGAACACCAAGAGCCCTACCGAGGTGGGATCCACACCACTTACATCGAGTCGCTCACCAGCGCCCGATAACAACGAACAGTAACCCGCCGACCTGAACAACCGACCCACTGCACTCTGTGGCCCAAGCCATGCACACGGGTCGCTAGCATAATTGCTAGGCGCAGCGGATTCGGTTGAGCGAATTTATCGAGTGCTAAGTGCGAGTAGGAACGCCGGGCGTGTGCGGGTCGTGATGGCTATCGGCTCCGGCGAAGTGTGCGCCCTTGAGCCGGCGGTACGGGGCACCCGAAGCGGGGTCGTTTACGGCCAAAGTTCGATGGTGGGTCGATTTGATGAGAGCGAGTCCGCAATCGTCATGAGGTCTGCTTCGTCGCCCGTGAGGATTGAATCTCTCAAGCGAACGGCGAGCACAACAAGATGCGCATCGACGACGTCCGACGTCCCCGAACGTGCGAGCAAGACGCCCACCGCTCGCCCGTCATCGAGTGGGTGAACTTCAACGGTCTTCAGAAACGCTGATAGTCGAGCCTGGCGAGCTCCATTTCGCCACACCTGTCCAACCACCGGATCGGTGGTGTGCAGCGCGATTCGTCGTCGTTGAAACGCGGTAATCACCGCTCGCGCTAGCTCTTCGTCGCGATCGACCGAGATCAGAAATCCCGCATCCAGAATCACAGCTTGTAACGGCGAGTCATCGCATCAACTTGGGTTTCATCGACCGGGCCCGCTGCGAGTTCCCATTCGGCAAGAAATGCACCCAACGCTTCAAGGCGGTCTACGTTCTCGGCAAGACCTCGCAGCGCCATGCGAATGGCGTTCGATCGTCCGCCGAACGAGATAGCGAGCTTGTCCAGGAGTTGTTCATCATCGGGGTCCAGGCGAACCGTTGTTGTACTCACGCACCCATCGTAATACAGAAGTGCTACATCATGGGAGGAGGCACATCTGCAGGCCATCGAGGCATTCCTCGTGGCCCTCCTCAGCTACTGGACGGCGGCGCCCACGGGTCGACCGGTCAATGGTGCGCCGGTGCTGCGAGCGAGACAGGAGCGTAGCTGGGCGGCCACAAAGAGTTGGCTACGCGGCCGGTGGTCGACCTGAGTGCGACGCTCACGGGACGACAGATCGGTTACAGGACATCCCGTGAGGGAGTCCGGCGGCAATGAGGCTCGGACCGGCGACCGAGGCATCGAGACCCCTTACGATCCACCAACAATGCCTGCGACATAGGTGACGATCAGGGGCACGCCATGACGACGCTCGATAAGTGGAGTTCAAGCCGTTACCTACCCACTGCATAATGGCCCTTACCGCGCCCGTGATATTAACTATGTGTACCGATTATTGCGGCGGAGCGGATCGGAGGTGTGGGCAATACCGAGTATTAAGCG
>JAYTKG010000141.1:0-6934 GCA_043730435.1 Acidimicrobiia bacterium
ACCGTGCCTTGGTGCACGGGAAGCGGAATCGTCGATCGGGCTCTCGTGGCAGCTTGCGGAAAAGACCCGACTGGAGACAAGCACGGCCTGCTGTTCGACCTGCGGGTGGCCGAGGGAACCGTCGATAACTGCAAACCGTGGGCTTCGCCCGCATTCAGGCGCACCAATACGGCGTCGGTCCGTTTCGATCTGAGCGTCGCATGCGACCGACTGGTCGGACGTACGGACGAGTACTTCAACCGAGCCGGATTCTGGCACGGCGCCATCGGAGTGAGCGCGGTCTGGATGTGCGGCCTGATGGGGCTGCTCGATCTTTATCGACGCAAATGGAAACGTACCGACCCTCACGCCCTGGCCCACTCGGGAAGCGCACAGGCGTGGACCGATGTCAATCGCCCGGCATCAACATCTTCAAGCGTGGTCCATCCGCGTTCTGGCACGGCGCGCCGAACGGCTACTCGGATCCGGTTCGACATCGATCCGATCTCAACGTCGGCACTCACCCCCGGCCCGGTCATCGTGCTGTGCCGACACGTCAACGTCGTGGACGCGTCGCTCCCAACGCTGCTCTACCAACACCTCGGCTACCGCACCCGTGGCGTGATCATGATTGAACTACTCGCCGACCCCGGGTTCGACCTCATCTACTCCAGAACCGGGTCCGTGTTCATCCCGCGCGACAACGGCCCCGAGGCAATCGGCATGGTCCGCACCATCGGCCGAGATGTTGACGCCACGACGGCGGTCGTGATCTTTCCCGAGGGCCGACTCTTCCGACCCGACCGCCTCGAACGAGCCGTTAGCCGGCTCACGCTCGGGAACCCCGAACGCGCTGCACGCCTCTCGTCGCTCCGACACGTACTGCCGCCCCGACCCGGCGGTGTACTCGCGCTGCTGGATGCCTTCCCCGCTGACGTCGTCGTGATCGCCCACCACGGTCTCGACCAATACGCATCCTTCACGACGCTCGCCCGCGCCGTGCCGCTCCCAAGGCCAATCGACATCACCGCATGGCGAATACCGAAGGCAAAGATCCCCACCGACGAACCCGGTCGCATCGCCTGGCTCGACGAGCAATGGGTCCTCGTCGACGAATGGATCGCACATCACGAGCGCTCCTCGCCCCGGTAAGCCCCCGGGCAACGCAATCAAAGCTGGGGCGGCACAAGTGGATTGGGGTCATCTTTTCCTCGGCTGTGCAGGCCGAGCGAGGAAATTCGGTCGGCGAGTGCGGTGGCCTGCGCGTCGATCTTTCGGGGAACCCCTTCGAGTCCCACAAGTCCATCGCCATAGTCGCCCGCGCCAGCAAGCGAGAATTCGGATCCGTCAGGAAGTTCTAGACCGACTCCAGGAGTCGGATACGTCGGGACCATCAGCGTCGCGCCGACCGGCAGCCCTGCCCCTTTGTTGCGCGTCGGAGGGACTGTGGGTCCACACCGCTCCGGATCCGGCAGCCTCATCAGCAATAGCAACACTTTCGCGCCCTTTGGGGCAGCCCTATCAAGCATCTCGCCTGTAACAATCAGCGATCGAGCTACCTCAACGTATACCGCGCTTCCAGGTCCGTCAGGGAGCTCACCTGACATCACTCGGCTCACTTTGAACTCGTACACCGCAGTGGACACGACATCGCCAATGTCCCGTCCGGACTTCACTCCGACCAGCGTGCCTTGCGCAACGAGTTCTGACATGGAGACAACGTCGTCAATCGGTCCAGGGGCAATCACTGACCCCTGAACCATGCGTGCCAATTCTGTGAATGAGGCGCTTTCGAGATCGGGTCCCTTGCGCGTCGCCCCGCATGACGTCACCAAGGCAAGTAATCCCAAGGTTGCCGCGACAACAGTATATTTGGCATCTCGACGGATGCGTAGTGTCGATCTATTCATCTTTGACCTCCTACTAGGGATTCGCACAACGGCAGTCGACGTGGGCGACATGATGGGCTGAGAAGGACTGCGGGCCGCCATCGTTGCGGTGACCGTTGGAGTTCCCCGACCCAGGTCGGCCATCCGTCGACGGACCAGCTCGTCGCCAACATCGACACCTTGCTTGGTGAGTTCTGACATGGATCTTGGCGTCGCCGATCCCCAAAGACCGATGCTGGCAAGTCTCTGCGCCACCTCAAACGAAACGGTCTGCCTGACTGGTTGAGATTCACTAGGTGACTTCGCCGACGAGCACGATTGCTTCTTGTGTGCCGTTCGGTTCTGGATATCGTTCGGTGACAACGACAAGGAACCGTGTGCGGAGGCTGAGGAGTTGGGTGACGTCGAGCCCTTTTTCGGGCAGCAGTTGACCGATCGGCTCGGTGCTCCAGTCGATGCCGTTCGGCGATATGGCGATAGCGAGCTTGCTCAAGTCTGGGGTTGGAAGTACACCGATGGCTCCGGTGGTCGCGAGCGCGATGAGTCCGGCATGACCTACACCTATCGACGGCTCGGCGTTGAGACAACAGTTCCGTAGCCATGTCATACCGTCGAAAGCCCGGGCGGCGATCTCGTCATTGAGGACGAGCGAGGTACCGCGGATAATGGCGCTGACGCTGCCCGGCGATCCCCCCTGGTCAATCGCGAAGTATTCCTCGCCGGCATCTCGGCCGCCGATATGGGTAACGACACCTGCAAGGTGCGCACGAAGTTGCCAGCCGGCGTCGAGCGACGTGAAGTCAACGTTGCCTATCGGGTCCGCCGGCCCAAAGATTGTGGATACCGGAGCGACGCCATCGGCCAGTTCGCCAGATGTCCACCAGATGTATTGCGATCCGACGCTGGGCTTCCCGTTCTTGAACCGCGTGTTGACTTGACGACTGAACGGCGGTCCGCTGTCACCAATGAATACGAGTGGCGTATCGACAACGCCACCGGGTTCGGGGCCGACGGTCACGGCGGCGACGATTCGGTTACCTGACACTGCAACCTGCGCGGGCGTCGGGTTGTGGGCCGTGCCGCGCCCGCCAAGATCCAGAACGGTAAGAACCCACGCGTCGTCGTTGTGCGAGACCGCGATGACGGGAACCGGCAGACCGTCGCGTGTGACTATGCCAACAGCAGCAATGAAGTCGGACGAGCGGGAGGCGTCGGTAGCCTCAAACCCCGCCGACAACATCTGCTTGCGCCACGCAATGCCGTCGTCCGACACCCACACCAAGTTTGGAGTACTCGAGTTGATCGACGTGAGGCCGAATCCGTCAGAGCGAACACGGCCGTTGTACGGCCCCGCTGGAACGGTTGATCGCCTCCACGAGATTTTCAGCGGGTGGCTACCGCCGACGGAAGCGAATGGCGGAGTTAGCGGAGTGAACGCGTCCGATGAAGCCGTCGCCGGGACCGTTGACGGGTGCGTGGTGCCCGGCGTGGCTGATGCCGTGGTTGATGTCGTTGGTGGAGGTGCGGTACTAGACGACGACGGTGGTGCCACAGTTGACGACGGTTGCGTAGTAACGGTCGTCTCTGGAGTTGAGGCCGGACCGACAGCGGCGCTCGACCCGCAAGCCGCCAGCACAAGAGCTCCGCACACCGCCGAGCGAACGGCAAGCTCGTGCACCCTTGCCTTTACCGCCATCATCGATCGCCATGTCTGTTCGGCCACACGAGCAGACCGAGGAAACGGACCGTCCATCTTTTGCTCTACCCCGAACCGACAGCAAGCAAACATCTCGCCCTCGCGATCTCGTCGTACCCGAATCCTGCGACAAACCTCGGATCGCGATGCCGGCTTTCGATGGCGGCGGACGGAGCGTTACTGAGCTCGTCCCCGACCCGGCGTTTGGTGACGCTCCCAGAAGGATGATTTGCGCTCGTCGTGTACTCATGTCGTGCGCCCAGCGCGCGCACTCAGCGCGGAAAGGGGTCGGTGAAAATGGGGCCGTTCCTCGGTTGCTGGCTGGAAGACTTCGCTGATGTACGAGTTGCTGAAGCGAGATGCGTACCATCGTTCATCTGCGTACCCGCGAGTGTGCCGTGTCAGGTGTTGGTCGGACTGCACGAGAGGCTGATCCATTCAGCTTCCGAACAGCCATACGTCTGATCCGCGCCTCCGATTTCTTTCTTTCGCCCGAGCAACCGGCATGCGGAGTGATGCGTCAGAGTAATCAATGAGGCAAAAGGTGATCACCGGGATTGAACCTGATGGCGTAACCATCGACCTTGTGTCTATCGACGTCGAGTTCGCGTTGTTCTTCGAGGCAACCCGTCGACCCATGCTTCGCATGGCCTACTTGCTCACCGGATCGAAGGCGCAGGCTGAGGAAGCCGTGCAGGACTGCTTCGTGAGAGTGTTCGAGCGGTGGTCTCGCATCGACGATCCGGCTGCGTACATGCATCGTGCCGTGGTCAACAGATGTGCGTCGTGGCATCGGCACCGAGCGGTGGTACGCAGAACCCAGTCGGCTGTAGCGATTGACGAGTCCTATAAGGATCAGCCCGACGAGTTCCGTGACGTCCTTGACTCATTGCCGCCGCGGCGCCGGGCTGTGGTCGTCCTTCGGTTCTACGAGGGTCTCGACACAGCCGAGATCGCCCGAACTGTCGGGATCTCCACAGGCACCGTGAAGTCCACGTTGCACCGAGCACTTCAACAGATGAAAGGAACCCTCCCATGACAACCGCTATCGAGGAGCAACTCCGACAGCGTCTCGCAGAACTGGCCGATGGCGCTCCAGCGACAATGCATCTCACCGGCATCACGACGCGAGTCGTCAAGCGCAGGCGTCGGCGGACAGCGGTGCGCGGCACACTCGTCGGCCTCGCCTTCACCGGTGTGGCAACCAGCCTGTACGCACTGCAGGTTTTCCGCCCGGCGGATCCATCGTCGACCTTAAGCGTTGCCGGACCCTTGGAGAGCCCGCTGGTCCGAGTGGACAAGGCGTACCTGTCGTCATCAATCGTAAAGCCGGGCGCGATCGCGTTCGATCTCGCTGACGGACAGCGACTCGCGTTCGGCGTGATCGGCCAGCCGTACTTCGATGGCTACGCCCAGATCGTCATTGTCCAGATTGGTGCGGCAGCGAATGGTCGGTTCGTGCCAGCTAATGCCGACGTCACCGCAGGGGCGGAGACCGGGCTCGGCGGGAACGACACCGTCGTGTTCTGGATGGGGCTGTCGGCTTCCGTCGCACGCGTCGAATTCCATCCCGCCGACGGTGGCACCACCTGGCAAACACCCATCGCTGGCATTGCGGCCTTCCCGGTGGCTTCCCATTCGCCCGATGACACACTCATCGGATACAACGCGGCCGGAAGTGAGATACAACGCATCTCCTGGTCGGCCGCCAAACTCAGCGGCTCGACGACCATCGGAGATGACCCGACCATCATGTCTGACTACTCGTCGGTCACCGAACCGGCGACCGTCCCCGACGTCAACATCGCAATGCTCACCGGACTCACCCAGCTCCAAGAGGACGAATACCGGGCATTCGGCAACGCCACGATGCGATCCTGCCTCGCCGGGCAGGGAGACTCCGCATGGACGGCCTGCATCGAATCGACGGACTCCGCCGTCAAGCAGAACCTCAAAGACCTCCAAGCATCTCTCAAAGCGGCCAACGCAACCGCTCCAACGACTTCTCCATAAAGGCGTCGCTCTGCGGACAGCGACCGCGGGGCGGTCGACGACATGTTCCAGGTCACCGGCCGCTGCCGGGCACCGCGCTCACGACAACGAATGCCACGTCGCCCATTCTGCCCGAACACGCCCATGACTTGCGGGCAATGGACGCGTGGCAGGCGTCCCACATGCGTTGCGGTAGCACTCGATATCGACGCGCGGATAACCCGGTGTCCACGCCAAAGCGCCCACTGCACTTCGGCCCTTGAGCCGCACGTATAACGATCCCTGTCCAGCCTCGAACCCGTCGCTTCCTGTCCGAAGCGCATCGCGGATCGAGACTTTCGGTTAATCGAAACAGGGCATATACTGGCTCCATGACGACGGTCACGAACACATGGACTGAGCGGGCGGTCTCACTGCTTGCCGATGCGGCTGACGCTGCTGCATCGGCCGCGGCGACGGTACAAGTCTCTATTGGGGAAACCACCGCCGATCTCTCCAAGACTGTGGCCGCTCAGATTGCCGCCCTCCTCGACGACATCAGTGAGGGCCGCCACGTGACCGTCGCCCCATACGACCTGGCCATCGGCACAGAACGCGCGGCCGAACTGCTCGGCGTCTCACGCCCCTGGCTTACGGCCCTCCTCGACCGTGGCGATATCCCAATGGTGCGCAACGGCACCAAACGCAGAGTCCGCCTCGGTGACCTCATGGCCTACCGCCGCGCTGACGATCGTCGCCGTCGTGGAACCAAGACACGCGAACCCCTCGACCAACGGCCGGGCGCCGAGGTTCTTGTTCTGGAGCCACGATCGACAACCCGCTGGCGTTCGAGCACACCACCAGCCGACTGGAGCCATGAGCCAGCGCCGATCGATGAGGTCGTCGAACTTCCATTCCACCTTTACTGGAGTGACGACAACAACCGCTTCGATCTGTCGAAGCGCGCCCGGCTTCGAAGCATGTACCAGATCGTGCTCACCGAGGGCACGGACGATGATGTCCGCACGTACATCAACCGCGCACTCCTGATCGACGTGTGGGACGAGCTCTGGCTCTCCCCCGCTGTCCATGAAGCGTGGGACGGCTGGATCGAAGCAGGCCGTCATGCCGCTGTCTGAAATCCAACTCCGGACCGCCACAATCATCCTGGCTCTACCCGAAGCTGCCGGTTTTGCGCTTGCCGGTGGTGCTGCGCTCGTGATCCACGAGATAGTGGATCGGGGCACGAAGGATCTCGATTGCTTCGGTCCCTCGACCGGCGCCGTGAACCAGTTAGACGACCTCGGGTTCGATCCTGCGTCCTACGAGCCTGTCGCGTTCGCCATCGGACCGGTTCGTCACCTCAGCGATCTCGCTGGCGACAAACTCCTCGCGCTCT
>JAYTKG010000142.1:0-1871 GCA_043730435.1 Acidimicrobiia bacterium
GAGCAGGGAGCCGAAAACCTCGTGCGCTTCCAACGTCAGGCTGCGCTGAACGATTGGTCGATGACCCACGCGATCGTCAACCCGACAGTCGACAAAGCAATGCGCGACGTTGACACTGGCGACGGCGAAATCGTTTTGCACAAGGTCGGCGAGTGTTCGGAGGGGATCGTCGTCAGTGGAGCACGGGCCTTGGCAACCTTGGCTCCGTTCGCCGATGAAATGGTGGTCTATCCCGGTCAGCCCATACCGCGCGACGCCATTGCATATGCGCTGGCATTTTCTGTACCGATGTCGACTGAAGGCCTCACCTTCATGTGCAGGGACAGCTACAGCACGGGCGGGACACTCCACGATCATCCCTTTTCGAGCCGATTTGACGAGCAGGACGCAGTCGTCATCTTCGACAAGGTGTTAGTGCCCCATCACCGCGTGTTTCTCGACGGTGAGCCCGAGGTCTACAACAAGGCAATGACCACAGGTTGGGTGGCCAACATCATGCAGCAGACCACAATTCGAGCGCAGGTCAAACTCGAGTTCGCATGGCAGCTCGCCACGCGGATGGCCGAAGCCATCAACTCCGACGCAGCGGTTGTGACCGAACAACTCGGAGAGTTGTGGAGTTATTCCGAACTGGCCAGAGCAGCGCTTGTGGCCGCTGAAGCCGGTGCCTACGAATGGGGCAACGGTGTTTGGTTCTGTGACGAGCGGCCGTTCCGAGCCCTTCGTCCGACACTCCCGCTGTGGATGCCTCGGGTCAACGAGATCATCAAACTCATCGGCGCTCACAGCCTCCTTGCCACTCCGACCTCCGCTGAGCTCGATCACCCCGAGCTGAACGCCCTCATCGCCAAGTACTACGTCGGCGCAAACGGCATCTCGTCGCGGGAACGCACCGCGATCTTCCGCACTGCATGGGATTTTGCAGGTAGCGCCTTGGCCGGACGGGTCGAACTCTATGAACGGTTCTACCTGGCGTCCTCACACAGGATGTTCCAGGTAGCGCACGCCGCGAGCGTACGCGAGTCCAACTTCGCTCTCATTGACTCGATCCTGCGCCCAGCTATGGGAACATCGGCCTAATCGCCCCGGGTCAGTGACGGCGGCCTCGATCATGCATGCGGTGGAGTTGACCGCCGTCGTCTTCGACTCGCACCTCCGGGGCGGGAAATGAACTCGCAACCGACTGGCGACGCCCTTCGATCAGCGAGGTGTGAGCGGCGGCAACGATCTCGACGACATGGCGCGCATGTTCCACTGTCATCACCGGCCGGCGACCGGATCGCACGCAATCAATCAAATGGCTCAAGCCCGCCGTCCACGGCCAGTGCGGATCTCGTTCGGGAAATCGGCGCCACGAGGCAGCGTCGTTGGTCCACAACGTGTAGCCATCGGGCGACCAATCGTGGCTATGCAGGTACATGGTTGGTTGGGTTCCATAGATCTCCACCGAGGCAACATCGCTGTGTTGCACGGTGAACCCCGACGTCACCACCACCAGCGGAGCACAGCAGGCCTTCGACCTGTTCTCACGAGTGCTGTTCACGCCCGGCGACATCGTCGCCATCGAGGAGCCGGGCTACCCACTCGCCCGAAGAGCCTTCCAGCACCACGAGCTGCGAGTCGGTGTCCATGCCGGTCGACCATGACGGCATCGCCGTCGACCAGCTACCGGCGAACGCACGCGCCGCCTACATCACACCGTCGCACCAATCGCCGACAGGTGTGACGATTGGCGCGGCGCCGCCGTGCCCTGCTCGAATTCGCCTTCGACCGTGACGCCTCGATCATCGAGGATGTACCGGCCGGTCTTTTGCATCAGGTCCGGGTTGGTGTTGGGGTCTGATGTTCGGTCCGGGTTCGAGCGAAGAGAT
>JAYTKG010000143.1:0-6428 GCA_043730435.1 Acidimicrobiia bacterium
CAGCGCGCGCACAAACCGTGACTGGTGGCCGAACCAGCTGAACCTGGCTGTTCTCCACCAGCACTCTGCTCTGTCAAACCCGATGGGAGAGGCGTTCGATTACGCCAAGGACTTCGAGAGCCTCGACCTGAACGCCGTGATCAAGGACCTGCATGCCTTGATGACCGACTCGCAGGATTGGTGGCCGGCCGACTACGGGCATTACGGGCCGCTCTTCATCCGCATGGCATGGCACAGTGCCGGCACCTACCGCACCGCGGACGGTCGCGGCGGTGCCTCCTCCGGCACGCAGCGCTTCGCGCCGCTCAACAGCTGGCCCGACAACGGCAACCTCGATAAGGCTCGCCAGTTGTTGCTGCCGATTAAGCAGAAGTACGGAAACAAGCTCTCGTGGGCCGACCTCATGGTCCTCGCCGGCAACGTTGCGCTGGAGTCAATGGGTTTTGCAACGTTCGGGTTCGCCGGCGGTCGCGCCGATGTGTGGTCACCCGAAGAAGACATCTACTGGGGCCCGGAAACGACATGGCTGGGCGACGAGCGCTACCAAGGTGATCGTGAGCTTGACAATCCGCTCGGCGCAGTTCAGATGGGTCTTATCTATGTGAACCCCGAAGGCCCGAACGGCGTGGCCGACCCGCTGGCATCGGCCCGCGACATTCGCGAGACGTTTGCTCGCATGGCGATGAACGATGAGGAAACCGTTGCGCTCGTGGCCGGTGGCCACACGTTCGGCAAGGCTCACGGCGCTGGCGACCCGACCCTGGTCGGAGCCGAACCAGAGGGTGCACCCATCGAACAATTGGGTCTTGGTTGGAAGAACGCTTTCGGCAGTGGCAAGGGTGTGCACACGACCACCAGCGGTATCGAAGGAGCATGGACCAAGACGCCGATCACGTGGGACAACACCTACTTCGACACGCTCTTTGGCTTCGACTGGGAACTGACCCACAGCCCGGCCGGCGCCCAACAATGGACCCCGACCGACCCCGCCGCCAAGACCACCGTGCCCGACGCTCACGATAGTTCGATCACGCACGCCCCCATGATGACCACGGCCGACATGGCGCTGCGGATGGACCCAGTGTACGAGCCGATTTCGCGACGCTTCCACCAGAACCCGGCCGAGTTCGCTGATGCGTTTGCTCGGGCGTGGTTCAAATTGACCCACCGCGACATGGGCCCAATCGTGCGCTATCTCGGACCTGAGGTTCCCTCCGAGGAACTGATCTGGCAGGACCCGCTCCCCGCAGCCGTTGGTGCCCCGATCGCGGCCGGTGACATCGATGCGCTAAAGGTGAAGCTCCTCAACTCGGGCTTGACCATTGCTGAGCTGGTATCCACTGCGTGGGCGTCGGCGTCCACGTTCCGTCACACCGACAAGCGTGGTGGTGCCAACGGCGCTCGCATTCGCTTGGCCCCGCAGAACGATTGGGACGTCAACAGCCCCGCCGACCTGCGCCGAATTCTCGGTGTGATCGGTGGCGTTCAGTCCGAGTTCAACTCTTCGGGCAAGACGGTTTCGCTCGCAGATCTGATCGTGCTCGGCGGCTGCGCCGCAGTGGAAGCCGCAGCGAAGAAGGCCGGTCACGACGTGACGGTACCGTTCTCTCCGGGCCGCACCGACGCCTCCCAGGAGCAGACCGACACCGAGTCGTTCGCAGTGCTTGAGCCGACTGCGGATGGGTTCCGTAACTATCTCGGCAAGGGTCAGACGCGATCGGCAGAAGAGCTGCTGGTGGATCGTTCGCAACTGCTTACGTTGAGCGCCCCGGAGATGACCGTGCTGGTTGGCGGTCTGCGTGTTTTGAATGCCAACACCGGCGGCAATGCGCGCGGCGTGTTCACCGCAAGGGCCGAGACGCTGACGAACGACTTCTTCGTCAACTTGCTCGACATCGGTACCGAGTGGCAGCCAGAAGCAGACTCCCAAGACCTGTTCGAGGGCACCGCCCGTTCCTCCGGTCAGGTGAAGTGGACCGCCACCCGTTGCGATCTCATCTTCGGTTCAAACTCGCAGCTACGAGCCATCGCCGAGATCTACGGCTCGTCTGACTCGGAGAAGAAGTTCGTCACCGACTTCGTCGCCGCATTTGCCAAAGTGATGAACCTCGATCGGTTCGACCTCGCCTAACCAAACCTGAGTACAGAAGACAGAGAGGGCCGGTGCCACCGCACCGGCCCTCTATGCACGATGTGGTCCATTAGTTATGCCAATGTTGGAAAGTTCATCTTCGTGACATAACTTTCCTAAGGTCCGCATAAGTCGAAGCGGAATGCCTTACACGAGGGGCCAGGGGTGGCGGCGTCCGGTGGGGTCGGTGGGGAACAGGCCCTCGAGTAGCAGATCTTCGGCACGTTGCTGTAGGGAGGTGACCTCGTCGTCGTGCAGAAGCTCCGCGATGTCCTCGGGCACATCGACCATCAACTTTTCGATAGCGGGAATCAATGACTCGGGAAGTTCCTCGTTGCCGAAGTCCCAGATGACGGTGCGCAGTTTGAACTCGGCGGCAAAACACAGGCCCTGATCGATAGCCCACACGTTGTTATCGAGGCCCATCAGACAGTGCCCGGCCTTGCGGTCGGTGTTGTTGCTCAGCACATCGAACGCGCAGATGGCGCGCAGCTGATCATGCAGATCTTCGCGTTTTTCGTAGATGGTGAAGTAGTGCTCTTCGAAGTTCGACGGCATGAACAGCTGCAGTGACCCAACGCCGAACTTTCCATCCCGAATGATCGTTGGTGGCACACCACCCCAACCAAGAAACGACGTGAGTCGATACGCAGCAACCTCACGCTGATACAAGCCGGACGGAAAATCCCACAGCGGACGCTCACCCTTGTGCGGCTTGTAGATGGCCTGTGCCGTCAGCTCACCGTCAACCAAAAGGTTGCACAGGAACGTGGCGTTGGAACTCCACGGCATTCGGCCTTCAATATCGATCTCAGCTTCGGCCAAGAGCTGCAGCGCGTCCATCAGTTCATGCGGACGCAGGGATGCCCCCGCGGGTCAAGCGGCATGCCGCAGAACCGACATGGTGGACGCCCGGCCGACACGATGGATGAGGACAAGTCACAGAATGAACGCGCTTGGCCACGTGTGAGACGCACGCGAAGGGTGCCCTTGTCGTCGTCTTCGGCTGGGTCGACGTTGCCGTCTTCGTCGGCCATCACGACTTCCTCAAAGAACAACACCACGCGATCACGGTCACCGTCGTAGGCCACGCCGATGGACCCGAGCACCCAGCTGGGCAGCACCGGGTCGGCTAACTCAAGCTGACTGGGGTGCACGATGTCATCGGGGTCGGGCAAGTCCTCAAGTAAGCGCTCGAGGTAATGCGCTAGGCCCTCAACTTGCTGCTTCTCACACTTGAGCGTGACGATGAGTCCATTGCCTCGGGTCTGAATGAAGAATGTGCGCTGCCCCGGCTGCCCGAGGGCGCCAGAAGCAAACGCCTGCACTTCTTCAAACTCGAACTGCTCGCTCACGATGGTCGCAACTCCTTCAAAGACCCACCCGTTGAGTTTACGGTGAGGACGACGGGACCGGTCGTGCCGTAGGCCACTGCTGAGATCGAACAGGTGGAAATGACGATGCGCTGGAACAGGTCGAGGTGGGTGCCCATGGCCTGCGCGACCGCAGCTTTGATGGGGTCTGCGTGGCTCACGACCACCACGACACCGCCGGGATGCACCGCTCGTAGACGGTCGAGCGTGTTCACCATACGGCTCTGCATATCAGTGAAGCTCTCACCGTTCGGGAAGCGAAAACCGCTGGGGAACTTCTGCACCGTTTGCCACTCGGGCAGCTTCATGAGGTCCTTCAAAAGGCTGCCGGTCCAGTCACCGAAATCACACTCGAGCAGACCCTTGTCGATGCCGACTTTCAGGCTACGTGCCTTGCCGATGGGAGCGGCTGTCTCACGGGCGCGCTCCAACGGGCTGGCGTAGATGGCGTCCACCCGGTCAAGTTCAGCAATGCGCGCTGCGACTGCTTCTGCCTGCTGTTGTCCGGTCTCGGCCAGATGCAGCCCGGGGGCGCGTCCGGGCAAGCTGGTGCCGGTGGTGGGCGTCTGCCCATGGCGCACCATGAGGATAAGCGTTGAGCTGGGCGGCTGTTTGGCGGTCTTGGATGCAGTCATGATCGATTGACCAACCTACTGTCCCTAGTCGTGAACGCGCTTGGCGAACTCCGCACCGAGATCGAGTCGTGTCGAGCGTGCCCGCGCCTGGTGGCCTGGCGGGAAGAGGTTGCGGTCACGAAACGAGCGGCGTATCGGGACGACGATTATTGGGGTCGGCCCATCGGCGGCTTCGGTGACCCGAACGCCCGCATCATCGTGCTCGGTCTTGCGCCGGCCGCCCACGGCGCCAATCGCACGGGCCGCGTGTTCACCGGTGATCGCTCGGGGGACTGGCTCTTTCGAGCGATGTTCCGAGCCGGATTAGCGAACCAGGCGGAATCCATCGCACGTAACGACGGCCTGGAACTGACCGATGCATTCGTGACCGCGTCAGTGCGATGTGCGCCGCCGGGTAACAAGCCGCTTCCGACCGAGCGCGACGCATGTCGACCCTTTCTCAACCGAGAGCTTGCGTTGCTGACTCAAGCCAAGGTGATGGTGTGCCTCGGTGGGTTCGCGTACGAGGTGGCCTGCAAGCACTTCGGGGTCACCAAGCCTGCGAAGTTTGGGCACGGTGTTCAGGCCAATGCCGGTGCAATAACTCTGTTGTGTTCGTTTCATCCCAGCCAGCAAAACACCTTCACCGGACGATTGACCGAGCCCATGCTCGACGCCGTGTTTTCAACAGCAGTCAAACTCGCCAACGGGTAGGGCCAAGGGACGGTAAGAAGGGTTACCCGTCGGTCAGCGTTTCGTTAACCCTTCCTCTTTCGGATTCAGTCGGGCCTGTTGAGGGCCGAAACTGTACCCGTGACTACTTTCCGCCTCCGTCGACCGGCCGCTGTGCTGGCCGCCGTCGCCTTCACTCTGGTGACTGCGGCCTCCTGCTCCTCGAAGGCGCCGAGCGCCGTTGTACCCGCCTTGTCCTCCCCAGCCACGACAGCCGCCGTTGCGACGACCGCGGCCAAGGCAATGGCTCCGGCAACGACCGCCTCACCCGCCGTGGCCTCCACTATCAGCTCGGGTGACGCTGTCATCGACGAGGTTGGCTCCGATCTTGATGCATTCGAAAAAGAATCCGACGGCCTCAGCAACGCTGCCGCCGCTACCCAGGAAGTGACGAAGTGATCCCACGCAATCCACTTAAGGAAAAGATTCGTATGAAGATGTCCCGCCGAGCCCTTGCGCTCACCGTGGCCACCACGATCAGCGTTGCTGGCCTGGCGATGCCGGCCCAAGCGAAGGACGGCCCGAGCGGTGGCGGGGAATCGTCCTCTTCTACATCTGCGCCGGCCCAGTCAGGGTCGGCCGTATCGACCACACCGTCGTCGGTTCGTGAGCGCACTTCCACCAGCGCAAAGGCACCCGAGACGCATGAGTCGGAGTCGGAGTCAGAGTCGGAGTCGTCGGTGCCGAAGTCGTCGGTAGCACCAGCCGGCACCACGGTAACGACGGCTCGTAAGAGTGATGACAAGGCGAAGGTCGCTCGCGGTTCTATCGAAGTCATCGATAATCTGATTCGGAAACTGAAGGCCTCCAAGGTCGACTCTGCCGTTCGTGACGGACTTGTCGCACGCCTCTTGGAGATGAAGGCGTTGTTCGCTGCCGGTCAGCTGGGCAACCCGGCCACATTCAAGACGCTTACCAAGGAAGTTCACGCTGCCCTTGAGACGCTTGAAAGCGACGAGGGTACCGATAGCTCGACATCATCAACCACGCCGGAAAAATCTGACGACGATGATGACGCAGCCAAAGAGCGCAAGAAGCAGAAGGGCAAGGCCGTTCACGCTCGCGCCGCTGAGGCGCTTCAGGCCGAGATCGACAAGGTGAATGCGTCGAACCTTCCCGATGATGTGAAGGCCAAAGTTGTTGCGGCGTTGACGCAGGCGCAGGAAAACGTTGCGAGCCACGTTGACGTTGATGACGCAGCAAAGGAAGTGCACGACAAGCTCGAAAAGCAGCGGGCCGACAAGTTCGCCGCACTGCAGGCGCGCCTCGGTAAGGCTGCAGATCGGGTCCAGGCTGCCATTGACCGGGCGGCTGCACTTCCGGGCAACGAGACAATCGTGGCCGATGCCAACGCCAAGCTCGCAGACGCCCGGGCCAAGGTTGGCGCGGCCACAACGGTTGCCGAGCTCAAGGCGGCCTGGTCGTTGATGCGCAACATCCGAAAGAGCCTCCCGCACGAGGAGCTCCCGGAACCGACCACGACGGTTGCCACCACGCCCGACACCACTGCGGCGCCTGCCGCTGACACGACGGTGGCAGCCGCCGGCTGACGCCAGACCAATCGTTACAATCGAGCGG
>JAYTKG010000144.1:0-4223 GCA_043730435.1 Acidimicrobiia bacterium
AAGGCCATGAGACTGCTCACGAATCTCGATCAGTTCATGACCCACAAGCTTGAAGTGGTGAATAGCGCCGGCGACGTGCAACTGCGCATCACGCGACCAGCCAAGGTCATGAAGAGCACGGTCATCGTGAGCAACGCGCAGGATCAGGAGATCGGCCGGATCGTGCAGGACAATGTGTTCGGCAAGATTCACTTCACCCTCCAGGCTGGAGGCCACACCTACGGGTCGATCAAGGCTGAGAACTGGCGAGCCTGGAATTTCCGCATCGAAGACCACACCGGCACTGAGGTGGCGCGCATCACCAAGACGTTCGAGGGTTTCGCCAAGGCCATGTTCACCACGGCCGACAACTACGTGGTTCAGATCCACACGCAGTTGGCGCAGCCTCTCAACGCGCTCGTCGTTGCGGCCGCTCTTTGCGTTGACACGGCACTGAAGCAGGACTCCAAGTAGCGTTTCGCCATGACGCTTTCACCGCTCGGTATCGACGTCCCCGGCCGTCTCGCTGCGATCGATCAGACCAAGCTGTGCACCGACCGACTCGCGAGAGTTCGCCAACAACTCGCGCGACTCGACTACGGAGCCGCTGTGCTCAGTGACCCCATGAATATCCGGTACGCGACCGGGTCACGCAACATGGCGGTGTGGACGTTGCACGGCCCTGGTCGCTACGTCTTTGTTCCTGTCGACGGTCCGGTGGTGATGTTCGAGTTCGCTTCCTCGCAGCACAATCTTGCTGGCCTCACCACGATTGATGAAGTGCGTAACAGCACGTCGTGGTTCTACTTCATGGCTGGTCCGCGTACGCAGGAAAAGGCTGGCGTGTGGGCGGCGGAGATTATCGATCTCATGCGCCAGTACGGGGGCGTCGACCAGCGTTTAGCCGTCGATCGGTGCGAGCCATGGGGCGCCGCTCATCTGACCAACGCTGGCATCTCGCTTCATGATGCGCAGGAGCCCCTTGAGTTGGCCCGCGTGATCAAGACGACCGAGGAGTTGGCCTGTCTGCAGCTGTCCATGGACGTTTGCGACCTCGGGGTTGCCCGCATGCGTTCAAAACTCGAGCCTGGCGTCACCGAGAATCAGTTGTGGTCCGAACTGCACGCCACCAACATTGCCCACGACGGTGAATGGATTGAGTCCCGCCTGCTCACCTCCGGACCCCGCACGAACCCGTGGTTTCAGGAGAGCGGCAACCGCATCATTCATGCCGGTGAAATGGTGGCGTTCGATACCGACATGATCGGCCCTGTCGGGTACCTGGCCGACATCTCTCGCACCTGGGTGTGCCCCGGCAAGTCAGCCACCGCCGCCCAACGTTCCCAGTTTGAGATCGCTCAGGAGCAGGTGCTCACCAACATCGAACTGCTGCGCCCGGGCCTTGGGTTTCGCGAGTTCGGTGAGAAGTGCTGGACAGTGCCCGATCGCTTCGTGCCGAACCGCTACATGATGATGCTGCATGGTGCCGGCCTCGTAGACGAGTACCCCACCGTTGCCTATGCGGTGGACTTCGAGGACTGGGGCTACGACGGCACGTTCGAAGAGAACATGGTCGTGTGCGTCGAGAGTTACATCGGTGAGGTCGGCGGCCCGCACGGCGTGAAGTTGGAGCAGCAAGTAGTGATCACGGCCAACGGTGCCGTCCCCCTTTCCAATACGCCGTTCGTTGATTCACTCGTTGAATGAGGTGCAACGCGACGACGGGCGGGTTGGGCAATACTCGCGCCCATGAGCAACTGGAGTGAGTGGCGGGCGCAGGTCGATCTTGATGACTACGAGGCCCGTTGGCAGCAGATGGTCGACGACGGAGCGAACCCGCACGGGGAGGCTGATTTCATCGATCGGTTCGCCCCCTCCTCGGTGCTCGATGCGGGGTGCGGCACCGGGCGGGTCGGCATCGAACTCGCCCGTCGTGGCATCGAGGTGGTCGGCACCGATCTGGACGCCGACATGCTCTTATACGCACGCAGAAAGGCTCCACAGATCGAGTGGCTTGAAGCAGACCTGGTTCACCTCGACCTCGGGCGCAACTTTGATGTGGTGGCGTTGGCAGGCAATGTGATCCCCTACGTAGAGCCACGCGATCGTCCGGCCGCAGTCGCTGGCGCCGCCCGCCACGTAGCGATTGGCGGACATCTGATTGCGGGCTTCACGCTACGAACCGACTGGTTCCCGCTGGCCGATTATGACCGGTGGTGCGCCGAAGCAGGCCTGCACGTAATCGCGCACCATGCAACCTGGGGCGCCGCTGATTACGACGGGGGCGATTACGTGGTGACTGTGCATCGTCGCTCGTAATCAGCTCAGCTGCGCAGGCGGGCGTCCGGTGGCGAAGTCGTCCCAGAGGGCCCGATACGCGCCCGCTTGGGCCAGTAGCTCGTGATGCGAACCCGACTCCGCGATGCGACCGCCATCGACCACGAAGATGCGATCGGCCGATGCGGCAGTGGTCAAGCGGTGGGCTACCAGCAGCGTGGTGCGCCCTTGTGCCGCGGCGTGCATGGCTCGTTGCACACGGGCTTCGGTGGCAAGGTCGAGCTGCGATGTTGCTTCATCCAACAACAAGATGGCCGGGTTGACCAGCAGCGCCCGGGCGAGCGCAATCAACTGACGCTGACCCGATGACAACGACCGACCGCGTTCGCTCACCGCGGTGCGGTAGCCCTGCGGCAACGACGCCACGAAGTCGTGGGCACCAACGGCGCGCGCCGCTGCCTCCACCTCGACATCAGTGGCATTTTCGGCGCCGTAGGCAATGTTGTCCCGCACGGTTCCGGTGAACAGGAATGCCTCCTGGGGAACAACGCCGAGATGCCTGCGGTACGCACCGAGTTCGAGCGAGCGCAGGTCAATTCCATCTATGAGTATTTGCCCCGACGCCGGGTCGTAGTAGCGGGCCACCATCTTCACGATGGTCGACTTTCCTGCCCCCGTCTCCCCCACCAGTGCCACGGTCTCACCCGCTCGAATGTGCATGGTGACGCTCGACAGCGCATCACTCACGCCACCGTCGTAGCGGAACGAGACATCGTCGAACGTCACGTCACCGGTGACGACCGACGGAACGATTGGATCTTTGGCTGGCGGTGTCGCCGACGGGGTCGACAGCAGTTCACCGATTCTGGACGTGGAGACTGACGCTTGCTGCCACGTATCAAAAACCTGCGAGAGCTGTTGGATAGGCGAGAAGAACTGGCCGACGTACAAGATGAACGCGACCACTACCGGAGCCGTAACTTTTCCCTGCGCGGTAAGAGCCGCCCCGGCACCGAGCACGAGTACACCGGTGAGATCGCCGAGAACGTTCACCAGTGGGAAGAAGATGGCGATAAGCCTTTGCGAACTCAGGCGGGCATTTCGGTAGGCGCCGTTCACGGACTTGAAGCCGCCGATGTTGTGATCCTGCCGTACCGACGCCTGCGTCAAACGCACACCGGCCAAACTCTCCTGCAAGTTCGCATTCACGGTCGCTATGGCGTCGCGTGAGCGGTCATAGCTCCGACGTGCTCGACGCTGGAACCACACCGTGGCGATGACGAGGGGCGGAAGCATCGCAGCCGTCACCAGTGCCAGCGGTGGCGACAGCACTAGCAGGAACACGAACACGCCGACGCACGTCAGGGCACCGACGATGGCAGTCACCAGTCCGGTCTGAATGAGTTGCGAGAGCGACTCGATATCGTTGGTCATTCGCGTCATGATGCGACCATCAAGCTCACGGTCGTAGTAGTCGAGCGAGAGCCGTTGCAGGTGCCCGAAAATGGTGAGGCGCAACGAGTAAAGCACGCTCTCTGCCGTGCGGCCCGTCACCACGCTGTAGCCCCAGGTGACGACCCCATCCAGCAGCACTGCCGTTAGGAACAGCAGGGCCGAGCCGAACAGTAGTGACTGGTTGCCGAGGCGCACCCCTTGGTCGAGTCCGCGTCGAATGAGGAACGGTCCGGTAAGCGTCAGCAGTGCGTCGACGACCACCAGACCGAACCCGAACAGCAGCCGCGCGCGCCATGGTCGAAGGTAGTCAAGGATGCGGAACGGAGTCGGTGGCGCCGCCGTCGCAGCGGCATCATCCACGTCGGGTGCATCTGCGATGGGCGGCAGCGTTTCCAACCGGGCTAGCAACTCGGGCGTGGCCGACAAAGCTCCCATGCCGCCGCTGCCAGGCGGACCCTGTCGTTGTCCGCCTGGCTCGATTATCGCCACGGGAACGTCGTCGTCAGGCTCCG
>JAYTKG010000145.1:0-12423 GCA_043730435.1 Acidimicrobiia bacterium
GGAGAGTTCGCCTTACAGCCAGTGAGGAGAACGCCGAAGGAGCAACCTCCCCGGAAACTCTCAGGCCAACGGACTGTCGGGTCAGGCAACGCTGGAAAGTAGTCGAACAGTTTCGGCTCACCGAAGGGGACAGCTCTGCGATCTTGCCGAGTGAAACTCTCAGGTCCATCGACAGCGGGGGAACTCACCTTCAGCCAAGGAGTTCTCATGTCGTACGACCAGTTTGCCGATCGCCACATCGGCTCATCGCCCGAAGAAGTTGCCGAGATGTTGCACGTCGTCGGCGCCGCCACCATGGACGAGTTTGTTCGACGCGTCGTACCTGACTCCATCCGACTCGACGAGCCCCTCCCCCTCCCGCCAGCTCTGACCGAGGTCGAGGTGCTCAACCGACTGCGCGAACACGCCCAACGCAACACGGTCGCAACCTCCATGATCGGCATGGGCTACTACGGCACGGTCACTCCCCCGGTACTTCTGCGCAATGTGCTGGAGAACCCCGCCTGGTATACGGCTTACACGCCATATCAGCCGGAGATCTCCCAGGGACGCCTCGAAGCAATACTGAACTTCCAAACCATGGTCTGCGACCTCACCGGTCTTGAGATAGCCAACGCCTCGCTCCTCGATGAAGCCACCGCTGCGGCCGAAGCCATGACGCTGGCCCACCGCGCCGGGAAGAGCAAGAGCGAGACCTTCTTCGTAGATGCCGACACGCACCCTCAGACCATTGCCGTGCTCCGTACTCGTTCGGAACCAATCGGCATCGAACTGGTCATCGGCGACCCTCATACCGACCTCGACCCGGCGAAGGTGTTTGCCGCGCTGCTGTCCTATCCGGGTTCCTCGGGTGAGGTACGTCCGCTAGCGCCGGTCATCTCTCGTCTCCACGACGCTAGCGCACTCGCCGTCGTCACCACCGACCTCCTCGCGCTGGTTCTGCTGGAGTCACCCGGTGCGCTTGGTGCCGACATTGCTGTTGGCAGCACCCAACGCTTCGGCGTGCCCATGGCCTTCGGGGGGCCACACGCAGCCTTTTTGTGCACCCGCGAGTCCTATGCTCGCTCGCTGCCCGGTCGCTTGGTAGGCGTTTCCAGCGATACCGCCGGACGCCCCGCACTGCGTCTCACGCTCCAGACGCGTGAGCAACACATTCGGCGTGAAAAGGCCACCAGCAACATCTGCACCGCGCAGGTTCTCCTGGCAGTCATGGCCGGCATGTACGCCGTGTGGCACGGCCCCGTCGGCCTCCGCCGTATCGCCAACCGCGTCCACGACCTCACCACTCTTCTCGCCACTTCGCTCCTGGCCAGTGGTACAACGGTAAGCAACGGCACGTGGTTCGACACGCTTACGGTTGAGGTCGACGATGCCGAGCATGTGATCGCAGCTGCCGAACGTATCGGCTTCAACCTGCGCTTCGTGAACGACGCAACGGTCGGCATCAGCCTCGATGAAACCACCACGCTGGAGCAGATCCAACATTTGGCGTTCCAGGTCTTTGACATCTCCACCCTGACCGACGGCAAAAGTCCGCTGGCCGACCACACGCGGCGCGGTGACATTCTCGTGCATCCCGTATTCCGAACGCATCACAGTGAGCACGACATGCTGCGCTACCTGCGTCGTCTGGCCGACAAGGATCTCGCGCTCGATCGCACCATGATCCCGCTCGGGTCGTGCACCATGAAGCTCAACGCCACCACCGAGATGTTGCCAATCACCTGGCCGGAGTTCGCCAACATCCACCCCTTCGCCCCCGCTGCGCAAGTCGTCGGGTACCTCGCGATGATTGACGAGCTGGAACACTGGCTGGCCGTCTGCACCGGATACGACCGGGTGTCCTTCCAGCCGAATGCCGGCAGCCAGGGTGAGTTTGCCGGGCTGCTCGCCATCCGCCGATTCCACGTCAGCCGCAACGAGCCTCAGCGCACCGTGTGTCTCATCCCGTCCTCGGCGCACGGCACGAACGCAGCCAGCGCGGTCATGGCTGGCATGACGGTCGTGGTGGTCAGCTGCGATGACGACGGAAACGTTGACGTGGCAGATCTGCACACCAAGGTAGAAACACACGGACACAACCTCGCCGCGCTGATGGTCACGTACCCCTCGACTCACGGCGTCTTTGAAACGGCCATCGGCGAGATATGCGAGCTGATCCACACGCATGGCGGCCAGGTCTATGTTGATGGCGCCAACCTGAACGCACTGGTAGGCGTTGCAACGCCGGGCACGTTCGGTGCCGACGTCAGCCACCTCAACCTGCACAAGACGTTCTGCATCCCTCATGGTGGCGGCGGTCCCGGCGTAGGTCCCGTCGCCCTGCGTGCGCATCTCGCACCGTTCCTGCCCGGCAATCCGCTCACCCAGACCGGCGCCGTCTCCGCCGCGCCGCACGGCTCGGCGGGCATCCTGCCGATCTCCTGGACCTACATCGCCATGATGGGAGCGGACGGTCTACGTTCGGCGACGGCCCACGCCATTCTGCACGCCAACTACATCGCCCGCCGGCTCGATGAGTACTTTCCCGTGCTGTACACCGGTGCCAACGGAGACGTGGCCCACGAATGCATTATTGACATCCGGCCTATCGCCAAAGCAACCGGCGTGACGGTCGACGACATCGCCAAGCGGCTCATCGATTACGGCTTTCACGCTCCCACCATGAGTTTCCCGGTGACGGGCACGCTCATGATCGAGCCAACCGAAAGCGAATCGAAGGTCGAAATCGACCGCTTCATCGACGCCATGATCGCCATCCACGGTGAGATCATGAGGATCGCAAACGCTGAGTGGCCCGCCGACGACAACCCGCTCTGCAACGCCCCCCACACAGCCGTTGATCTCACCGCAGATGAGTGGAAGCACCCGTACGATCGCAGCCTGGCCGCCTATCCAGTGCCCGGTCTGCGAGCTGCGAAGTACTTCCCACCGGTCGGGCGGGTCGATGGGGTGAAAGGCGACCGCAACCTGATCTGCACATGCCTGCCCGTTGAGGCCTACGCCTAGCCCGCTCCCCGATCAGCGCTTTACAAACGGCGGCTTTACAACGACGCCTTCGAGCAAGGTGCCTCGGACATCAACCTGCACCGCTGCGCCAATCACGACCGAGGGTGGCAAGAACGCGAGAGCTATGCCGTGCTCCAAGACGGGTGAGAAGTTACCGCTGGTGACGACACCGCAGGCAACACCATCAACGAGCACGCTCGCATCGGCACGAGCTGGCCGCCGACTTTCCGTCGCGATACCTCGCAGCAGGCGTTCTACTCCGGAAGCACGTTCCGCAACGAGCGCGGCCTTGCCGTGAAACGACGGCTTATCCCAAGCGACGACCCAGCCAAGTCCGGCTTGAAGCGGTGTGATGTCGGGGCCGAGCTCGTGGCCATGGAGCGGCAGCCCGGCCTCGAGACGCAAGGTGTCTCGAGCACCGAGGCCGGCAGGCACGACACCGGCGGCCACGACCGCATCCCAGAACGCCGCAGCAGCATCGGACGGAACTGCTACCTCAATGCCGTCCTCACCGGTGTAACCCGTTCCGGCGGCAACGCATGTCACGCCGTGCCACTCAAACTCGACCACACCGAAGCGAGGAACCGCAGCCGCTTCGGCCGACACCGCTGCGACGCATGAGCGCGCCGTCGGACCCTGTATGGCCAGCACGGCACGACTAGCCGTTACGTCCACTCCCCCGATGGCGCCCACGACGCGGTCGGTGTTCGAAGCGTTCGGCATGACATCAAACCGGTCTTCCGCCACCCACCACACGATGATGTCGTCCTCTACACCACCGCGCTCGTTCAACAGATGGGTGTACTGAGCCCGACCGGGGCCGATCTTGGCGAGGTCGTTGGTAAGCGCAGCCTGCAGAGAAGCCAACGCGTCCGGGCCGGTGACGCGCACTGTGCCTAAATGGCTGACGTCGAAAACAACTGCCGCATTTCGGCAGGCAAGATGCTCGGCCACCGTGCCGGAAGGGTACGCCACTGGCATATCCCACCCGCCGAAGTCGACGAGCTTGGCGCCGAGCGCGACGTGGGTGTTGTGAAGTGGGCTCTGCCGAGCGTCGTTCATTCGCCGACGGCGCGCTGCAGAAGATTCGTGCCGTTGGCCTTGGCAAGAACGCGGCGGTCAAGCTCGATCAGAGCCGCGTCGATCTCTTGTTTCACATTTGCGAGCGGCAGAATATTGAGCACACCCTGTCCGTTACGCACCACGTCAATCAGCTGGTCGCCTTCGCACAGCACAACTTGGGTGCCGCAAATGACCAGGTGGGCCGATGCGATGTCTCGGTCAGGCTCGGCGCGCAGGAAGCGGAAGGCCTCACGGACCGACTCAAGCTTGATGCCGGAGTCAAGCAGGCTCTTGATCATGCGGAGCTCCAGCAGGTCACGGTACGAGTACATTCGACGGCTTCCACTGCCGGTTGCCTCGGCCAGGGCTGGCCTCACAAGGTCGGTTCGCGCCCAGTAATCAAGCTGGCGATAGGTGATACCGACGACCTGCGCTGTCTTGGTCCCGCTGTAGCCCTGATCCATGAGTTGCTCCCTGCGTCACACCAGCGTAGTTACGCGGGTGTCATCAGCGTAGAGACGCGACGCGCGGTCGTCAAGCACCTGAGCGCGCGGGCGTTCGCTTCTTGAGGATTCCTTGGGAATTCAGGGGGCGAAATCGTCGGGGCTGACGTTTTCGATAAAGGCCTGAAACTCTTCGAACAATTCTTCGGGCGCGTCGTTGGACGGCTCCGGAATCTGACCGGCGGCGTCGAGGACCGATTCGGCGACCTGAATTGGGCAACCCACGCGGGCAGCCAGCGCAATGGAATCGGATGGCCGAGCCGAAATGACGTGCGGCGCTCCACCGACCTCAAGGTGCAGCTCGGCGTAAAACGTGTGGTCTTGATAGTCGTTCACGTGCACCATGCGCAGCGTGCCGCCCAGCTCCTCAATGACCGACTGCAGCAGATCATGGGTGAGCGGTCGCGGCGTTGAGATCTTCTCGAGCGCAAGGCTGATGGCTTCAGCCTCGGCCGCGCCGATACCGATGGGAAGGACGCGATGTTGCCCGTCTCGCTCCTGCAACAGCAGCACATGGATACGGGCGGTTGGTTCCAGCTTCACGCCCAGCAGATCGACAGCCTTCACGTTGATCACGCTACCCCTCCCGAGCCCCCCGTGTATGGGCGCAGCGAGCGGCGTAGCAGGGCGGCACGCATCTGCTGGCCAAGATCGGAAAGCGCCTCGAGGCGACGTTGGGCTTCTACCCGCGCCTGAGGGTTTCGTTGCTTGATGAGCGGCGTGGCCACCTGCTCGAATAACCCTGCCTCACGGTCGACCGTGGTGCGATACATACGCAGGTGGCGTGGCTCCAAACCCTGAGCCACGAACCCGGCGACCAGCTTGGTGACGAGCAGCGCGTCCTCGTCGTAGATGCGGTCGCGACCCAGCGTGGTTCCTTCGATCAGACCGAACGATTCAATCTCGCGGAGCTGGCCTTCCGTGAGACCGGCGGCCGTTGCCAGTTCGGCGAAACTCATGCTGAGGCCGCTCTCAAGCGTGACCAACGGAAGGCTTACCGCTGGAGCGGCAGCGGTTTTTGGCTGCATCCACAGTGGCACCCGATCAGGGAATGCTTCCGTGGTGGCACTAGCAGCTGAGGGAGCAGCAACTGCCTGAGGGACGACCGGTGATGCCGGGGGCTCTGGGGTCGTTGGAAGGACCGTGTCAGCCGTGATCACGGGAACGGGTTCGGTGATGTCAGCGCGCGTCGGCAGCGAGCCGATGTCGTTGCGACTCAGACGGTCTTTGATGACCTTGAGCGGCAGGTACGCATCCTTCTGTGAGCGAAGAATGAACCGCAGCCGTTCCACATCACGAGCGTAGAACTTGCGATACCCCGACGCCGTGCGCTCAGGGTCGATCAGCCCCTGGCTCTCAAGGAACCGGATCTTGGAAATGGTGATCTCAGGAAACTCGTCTTGCACCTCGGCCAACACTTCACCAATGGAGCGATACCCACGTTCACTGACATCGAGGCTGCCGCTCATGGGACACTCGTCGCCGTAAGGAAGACCAGCTTGAATTTACCAACCTGAAGCTCGTCGCCGTTCACCATTTGAGCGTCACCGTCGATGCGAGCCTGGTTCAGGTAGGTGCCGTTCAGCGAGCCGGCATCGCGCACGATAAACGAGTCGCCCCGCCGTTCAACTTCGACGTGGTTGCGCGACACCGTGATGTCGTCGAGATACACGTCGGACTCGGGTCGTCTGCCCAGTTTGGTGACAGTGGGATTCAGCCGTACGCGCAGCCCGGCCTGCGGCCCAGACCGGACCAGCAACACCCCGGTGTCACGCGGAAGATCGGCCAGGTTGATGCGAACGTCGTCGTCGGAACTCTCTGAGTCCTGCAGTGGATCGGACGGGTGGAACACTATGGTGCGATCGTCGCGCGTGGTGTCGAGCGTTGCCCCACATGACGAACAGAAGTTGGACACTGGCGGATTGCGATGTCCGCACTGGTTGCAGAAAAGCGAGCTCACAGTGTCACCCATCGAGCAGTTCCCGGTAGCCATCCGGAGTCAACAATCCCTGGAATTGAGCCGCATCGGACATGTCGATGACACAAAGCCAACCGGCGCCGTACGGATCGTCGTTCACCAGCTGCGGCGCGTCGGCCAACGCCTGGTTGACCTCAATCACGCGACCCCCGACGGGCGCGAACAAATCCGAAACCGACTTCGTGGACTCGACCTCACCGAAACTGTCAGCAGCTTTCACCTCAGCGCCCACAGCGGGGAGTTGCACAAAGACAACATCTCCCAATGCCTCCTGTGCGTAGTCGGTAATACCGACACGCGCATGGTTACCTTCCAGCCGAACCCACTCATGGTCAGCCGAATAAGAAAGGTTCTCAGGGATAGCCATCTCTACAGACTAGCCGCGCGGCGAGACCCGCTCCTGCCGACCCGCCTGCAGTGCCGTGCGCATCATCGGCACGTAGGTTACAGCCGTGTAGTAGCTCAGGATCAGGCCGGGTATTCCGAAAATCCAGGCCAGCCACTGGGCACCCGGTGACCAGTTCGGCCGATCGGCCGCGTGGAGCAGAAAGAGGGGGAAAGCAAACATCAGCAGGAAGGTAGCGGTCTTGCCCCACCAGGACACGTCGAAGCGCTTCATCCCCATCAGGGTGAGGATCGCAAGTGAGCCGCCAATCAGCACTTCCCGAATGACCACCAGCACGCAGAACCACAGCGGCGCTGATCGGTCAATGATGATGCCGGCGACACCTACGATGAACAGAAGACGGTCAGCCGTCGGGTCGAGAACTTTTCCGAGCTCGGAGACCTGATGGAAACGGCGGGCGATATACCCGTCGACCCAATCGGTTGCACCGATCGCCGCCAGCAACCACGCTGCTCCGAACCGATTGTGCTCATGGAAAAGGACCCAGAGAAACCACGGGATACAGCAGAGCCGTATGACGGTGACGAGGTTCGGAACCGTGAGCGCGTCCTGCAACGCGGTTCGATCTGCCATGGGAGGCGCGTCAGGGGGCACACACCGATCGTACGCACCTACCATGGCGCGGTGAGCATCTTCAGCCGGATCTTTGCGGGCGAAATTCCCGCCACCTTCGTGTACACCGACGACATCTGCGGAGTCTTTCTGCCAATCAACCCCCTTGCGACCGGTCACGTACTGGTCGTTCCTCGGGCGGAGGTCGACCATTGGATCGACCTGCCGGGTGAGACGGTGGCGCATCTCATGGCAGTGGCCCAGCGCGTGGGAAAGGCCCAGCAGGCGGCCTTCAACTGCGAGCGGGTGGGTGTGATCATCGCCGGTTACGAGGTGCCCCACGTCCACATACACGTTGTGCCGACCGACAACATGAGCCAGCTCGATTTCGCCAACGCGGCCGCCCATGTCGACCGTGAGGTGCTTGAGGCTGCCGCTAGTCGCCTACGAGCACATCTTCCTGAATGACGGGCGCCACCGCATCGGCGAGCGAAATGACATCGGCCATTGGTGAGTACAGGATGAAGACGAACGGAATCATCGTCAGCACACCGGACAGAAAGACGGTATTGCGGAGGCCGATGACGGTGCCGAAAACGCCGCCGAGCAGAAAGCCAATCGGGATGGCACCCCACACGAAGAAGCGGAACGTTGCGTTCATGCGACCTTGTAGGTGAGCCGGAGTTGCGGCCTGACGGTAGCTGAGGCCGCCCACATTGTAGATGGTGGAGCAGGCGGCAATCAGGAACCACGGGATGGCCATTGCCGCGAGCGAGAATCGTCCGGAGGCCAACGCCACCAGCACCGACAGAATCCCGATGATCAGCGACATCAGCCACAGCATCCGGCCCAAGCCGAGGAGTCGGGTGCAGCGCATTGATTGAGCTGCGCCGACCACAACTCCGAGGTTGCCGACCATGAACAGCAAGCCGATCAGCGCGGACGAGTAGTGCAGCGTTCGCACCATAAACGTAATCAGAACGGCTTGCTGAATGTGTGCCGCAAGATTGCCGAACGCGCCGCTTACAAGCAGCGGCCGCAGCGTCGGGTGATGCCGCACGAACGAAAATCCCTCGCCGATCTGCTGGCGCAATGGCCGTGGTTTGTCGTCGTCGGCTTCGCGCTCGACTGGTGCGGGGTGCAGGCCGAGCAGAAGCCAAAATGACGCAAGGTATGACACCACATCGACCATGATGGCGACAGGCGCTGACACCACCGCGAGCAGAAGCCCGGCCATACCTGGGCCCGCAGTGCGAGCGACCGATTCAGCCGCGGCCACCGTCTGGTTCGCGTCGCCCAGATCTTCCAGGGCGACGATATCGGGGGTGATCGACTGAGCCGACACGTCGAAGAACACGGTGGCAACACCCACCGCGAACACCACCACGTAGAGCAGCCAAAGGTGCAGCACCCCGAGCGCCCACGCGATCGGCACGGCCATGAGCGCGACCGCCCGAACCACATCGCACCACAGCATGATGGGCTTGCGTTCGCGCCGGTCCAGAATGGCACCGGCTTGCAGACCAACGAGGATGAACGGCAAGAACTCCGCCACACCGAGCGCACTCACTGCGAACGTACTGGCGCCTAACAGTTTGAGCGCGATAAGCGGCACCACCAGCACTGTGACCTGGGTACCCAGCTGGCTGATGGTGGAGGCGAACCACAGCCGCGCGAATGCGCGGTGACGGAGAAGAAACTTCATGTCCTCAGCTACGCCTCGGCCGCAACAGGCTTGATCAAGTCCACTCCACCATTTCGCACGCTGTTCACATCGGTCGATACAGGGTAAACGCTGAGTAGCCCATTCGGTGCTGGAACCAGAAATTCTTTCAGCGCCTGAGTGTCTGTGAAGGAAGGCTCAAGCCACGTAGCCCACGCCGAAACAGGCAGCATGACCGGCATACGGTCGTGCAGTGGCCGCATTGTCTCGTTGGCCGACGTTGTAATGATCGAGGTTGAATGCAGCCGTTCACCCGGCTGGCCAGCCGGGTCGCGCCATGAGGTCCAGATACCAGCCATGGCCAGGGGCTCCCCGTCGAGCCGGCGAATGAAGTAGGGCTGTTTGGCTGGCTTCTTGGGAGTACCGCCGGTGGCGAGCGTCTTCCACTCGTAAAAGCCATCGGCCGGGATGATGCACCGCCGGGTGGCGAAGAGCTTGGCGAACATCGACTTCTCGGTGATGGTTTCGGACCGGGCGTTGATCATCTTGGAAGCGATCTTGCGGTCCTTGGCCCAGGATGGAATCAGACCCCAGTGGAACACCTGAAGTTCCGGGCCGTTTGGGGCATCCACGACGGCGTAGATCTCAGCGGTCGGTGCCACATTGAAGTTGTCCGGCAGCGTCGTTTCCGGCAGGGTCGCACCGAAATAGGCAGCAATGTCGGCCGGCGGTGATGCCGCCACAAATCGACCGCACACGGCTACGCCCTGCCTCTCTCGCTCGGTGACTGCCACAGGGTCATCCCGCTATTGTGCCCCCAGTTGCCCTGAACCGGGCAGAATGGCCCGATGACCGAGGCCACACCAGACCTGTCCGAGCTGCGAGACGGTATCGACGCGGTTGATCGGGAACTGGTGCGGCTCTTGGCGCACAGGGCACGCCTGGTGCAGGGTGTGGTCGTTTATAAGCGGGCCAATCACATGCGGGTGGTGGATCGGTCCCGCGAGGATCGCATGCTGGAACGCATCGGCAAGTTGGCCACCGACGAGGGTCTCGACCCGCGTGTCGCTCAACAGGTGCTGCGCTCGATTATCGACAGCTTCACTCTTCTCGAAGTGGAAGAGCTGGGCCCCGACGCTTAGAGCAGGCTCTGCACGACTTCAATCGTGCGGGCCTGATCGGCTTCGCTGAGGGAGCTGCCGCTGGGCAGGCACATGCCACGGTCGAACAGGTCGTCGGACACGCCGGTGAGGAACGACTCGGCGGCTTTGAAGACCGGCTGCTGATGCATGGGCTTCCACAGTGGTCGTGACTCGATGTCGTGCGATTCGAGCGCCAGCCGAATGTCCTCACGGCTGGCCTTCGCACCGTCATGAAGCGTGACACAGGTAAGCCAGAAGTTTGGCGAACTCCACTCGGGGATCGGCATGAACGTCACGGGCAGATCGGCGAACCCGACCCGGTAACGCTCGTTCACGGCCTTGCGCCTGGCGATACGTTCCGAGAGCGTCGCAACCTGACCGCGGCCGAAGGCGGCAAGAATGTTGCTGAGTCGATAGTTGAAACCGATCTCGTTGTGCTCGTAGTGCGCCACCGGCTCACGAGCTTGCGTGGCCAGGAAGCGAAGCCGCTGAGCGAAGGCGACGTCATCGGTGACGATCATGCCGCCGCCGCTGGTGGTGATGATCTTGTTGCCGTTGAATGAGAACACCGCGGCCAGACCGAAGCTGCCCGCCTTGCGTTGTCCGTTGGTAGCGCCGAGGGCCTCGGCCGAATCACTGATGACCACAAGATCGAATCGCTCGCATACTGCCTGCAGCTTGTCGTAGTCGCTGCATTGGCCGTACAGATCGACGGCGACGAGCGCACGAATGGGGCGCTGCTGGCGCAGCCCTTCTTCGCAGGCCTCGGCCAGCGCATCGGCATCGATGTTCCAGGTGGCGGCATCGGAATCGATGAACACCGGTGTTGCGCCCGTGTAGGCAACAGCGTTCGCGGTGGCTGCGAAAGTGAAGCTGGAGACGGCCACGCGGTCACCTTCACCGATGCCGAGCGCGTGCAGGCAAAGGTGGATGCCAGCCGTGCCGGTGGACACGCCGACGGCGTACTGGCGGCCGCTCAGTGCTGCAAGGTCGGCCTCGAAGGCGTCCAGATCGGGCCCAATAGGGGCGACCCAGTTGGAGTCGATGGCCGCATTTACGAAGTCCCGTTCAAGGGACCCGACGTCTGGCGGCGAGAGAAAGACACGAGGCATGGAGAGTTCCTTAAACCGGAGGTGTGAGTGAACGGTAGCCCGGTGTCAGGACCCTGCGACGAGGCGCGGGTACTGCATGCCGTTGGCTGGGTTGAAGGTCGCAGCGGGCTTGCGGGTGGCGGCAACGAGGCGGGCATTGATGTCGCTGCCAGGCGTCAACAGATCTACCAAATCGGAGTAGTCGAGGTCGGGCACGGCCACATGGGTGATGAGCGGGTGGAAAGGTTGTGAACCAACCTCGTACGGGCCGATCAGCACCTCATGCATCTTCTCGCCGGGGCGCAGGCCGGTGATGACGATTTCGAGCGGCGGGTGAGCTTTGCGAGCGAACTGCTCGGCGATGCTGAGAATGCGCATCGGGCTGCCCATGTCAAGGATGAGTACCTCACCGTTGCGACCCACAACCGAGGCCTGAATGGTGAGCTGAACTGCCTCGGAGATGGTCATGAAGTAGCGGGTGACGTCGGCGTGGGTGACGGTGATGGGTCCGCCGCGCTCGACCTGACCCTGGAAGGTTTCCATCATGGAGCCGCGGCTGCCTAACACGTTGCCGAACCGCACGCTGATAAAGCGACCTTCAGCCGTCGTAGCGGCAACCGTGGCGGTGAGACGCTCGGCGAGACGCTTCGTGCAGCCAAGCACGTTGATGGGGTCGGCCGCCTTATCGGTGGAGATATTGACGAAGGCTTCGACGCCATTGGCCAGTGCTGCGTCGAGCACGTTGAGCGTGCCGTAGACGTTGGTCTTTACGCCTTCGATCGGGTGCAGCTCCAGCAGCGGCACGTGCTTCAGTGCGGCAGCGTGGAACACAACCTCGGGCTTGAACTGATTGAAGACGTCAAACATGCGGTCGCGATCGCGGATGTCGGCGACAACCAGCGAGGGCGAGCTGAGGCTCGACGTGCCGTCGAGCGACAGCTGCATGCCATGGAGACCTGATTCGTCACGATCGAGCTTGATCAACTCCGCCGGTCCGAGCCGAGCAATCTGACGGCA
>JAYTKG010000146.1:0-4149 GCA_043730435.1 Acidimicrobiia bacterium
GTGGTGCCGATATCGCGGCCACGGTGGCGATGATCGACAACAATCGCACCAATTCGGCGGGCATGGAAACGCGGGTCGGGGTACACGATGGCAACCGCGGCGATGAGCCAAAGCGGTTCAGGAGCCGGTGCGTTTGCGGTGCTTGCAGCCGGGCCAGCAGCACGGTCTGCGTTGGCCCTCTTCCAGCTCCTCTTGGGTGCGGCGGATACGGCGTTCTCGTGTTTTGGTCTGCTTGGCATCCTCGATCCAGCAGATGAACTCGTTGCGGGCCAGCGGGGTGAGGCTTGTCCAGATGTCGAGGACCGGACGATTGGCGATGAGTACCTTCCGAAGATCTTCGGGAAGCTCGTGCACCACCCCGCCCACAACTTCGGCTCGCCTGGCCTTGCTGGGTCGACTCACCCTTCGGACCGGTGGGTGAAGTCTTGCTTGACGCTCTTATACCACTTCATCCCTTTGAGAGGGTGCCGCCACCGTCCCCTCATTGCTCGCAAAGCCGCTTCGTGAGCGGTATCGCCGCCCGCGACGATCTCCTTGAGGTGTTGGTCCTGCGCCTTGATGATCTCATCGGCGGTGTCGCCGCGCAACTGGCGGTCACATGCCCCTCCGAGTTGCCTGCACGTCATGGTCTTCATGATGGTCGTCTCTCTATTGGGTTGTTGGTGGTTGATCCGATCGTATCGGTCCGTTGGGCAAAATGATAGTAAACCTCTCAAATCAGGAGTGATACTCTCTTTCACGTGAAAGCAAGCGCCAAGAGGGTCGGCAGGAACCCGGTGGGCCAGGCCCGCACGCGTTTGGCCCGCCAGGCCGTGGTCGCGGCGGCCCGGACCCTGTTCGTCGAACGCGGATATCAGGCTTCGACAATCGAGGCCATTAGTGAGCTTTCCGATGTGCCGCCAGCAACGGTGTACCGGCTGTTTGTCTCCAAGCTCGGCATCCTTCAAGCCCTGATTGATGTCTCTATCGCCGGCGACGACCAGAAAGCGCCGGTGTCCGAGCGCCCGGAAGTCTCCGCTCTTTTGGCTGAGAGCGACCTAGCGAGGCTCCTGAAAGCGTTCACTGACCTTGTCGTGGCCATCAACTTGAGGACCAACGACGTCTACCAGATCCTGTTCAATGCGGCGGCCTCCGACACCGGCGCGGCGGCGCTGTTCGCCGACTACCAGAAGCAGCGAGCAGAGGGCCAGCGGAAAATCGCGCGCCGGATCACCCGCACCAATGGCCTACGAAGAGGGCTTCGAGAGCGTGAGGTAGCTGACCTAATACATGCGCTCATGTCGCCGGAACTGTTCCGGCTGCTCGTCGCCGATCGCGGCTGGACGCCCGAGCGCTACCGGAAATGGCTAACCCAGACCATCACCGACCAACTGACCGACCCTTAAACCCTGCGGGGCACGTCACCGCTCTGCGGCCGTCCATTTCGAACAGTCGGGTTGTCGGCTTACGACATCGACAGGCCCGTCGTTTTGTATGCACTCACGGCCATGTTGTTGTGTTTGACAGAGTAAACATAGGTGCCCTATTGGCCCTTCGGCGGTTGGGTTCTGCGCAACCGGTTGGCACCGTTCGTGATGGTGTGTACAAGAGAGCGTTCAAGATTCGATTCGACCCATTGAGGATGTCTATGCGCGGTCGTAGGTGAGAACTCGCATGCCTGATTCGAGCAGGCTTTCGTCGACAGGTAGGAACATGTGGAACTGGAAAGGGCCATTGAAGAGTGGGATGCCAGCTCCGATGACAGACCGGTTCTGTTTGAGTACGAGCCGGTCAATTTCTGCTAGCAGAGAGTGGGCCAGCGTTCCACCGCCTACCAGCCACAGGTCCTTGCCTTCCTCGTCCTTAAGAGCGCGCACGCGGGCAAGCGCGTCACTGCGGACGACCTCGATGGCGGGGTCCTGGGTCTCGATGGTGGTTGCGGCGTCCTCACCCTTGTCGGACTGGCCGTCGAGGCCGACCTGATCTCGGCCAGTTCAAACGCTGACCACACCGCCCTGCGATGGCACGCCTTCTTCTGGGATCCGTGGTTCTTACTCTGGGGACTGACTTTCACGGCTGCACTCCGTCTGAGCGCGAAAGAACCGTTGATGATCCAGGCGTCCTGACCTGTTGCCGTACGCTCAGGTCCGGTCGGGATCCTGATCGGCGGCGTTGGTGACGGATCTCCACGTGGCTGCGACGTTTCCTCCGAGTGGAAATCCGCCCAAGTCGTTCAACATTTTGGCGGTGTGCATCAGGTTCCAGCTCATGATGGTCGCGTTCTTGTTGGTGAACTCACTGTCGTAGCCCATCGGAGTATCACTGCCCTCAACGATGTCGCCGTAGCTCGGTCCGGGGCCGATCTCACCAATCCATCCGCAATCAGCCTGCGGCGGAATCGTGAATCCAATGTGCGACAACGCATACAACGTCTCCATCGCACATGCCTTCACGCCGTCCTCGTTTCCGGTGACTACACATCCACCAGCCTTGCCGTAGTACAGGTACTGACCCTCGTCGTTGGTATCGCTGCTGTACGCGTACAGGCGCTCGACTGCAAGGCTCGCAACGCTCGACTTCACACCGAGCCAGATCGGCGTGCCGATCACCAGGATGTCGGCGGCCATAACTTTCGCATGGATGGCCGGCCAGTCGTCCACGTCGTCGCCGATCGCAGTGGTGTCTTTGACCATTCCGAAACCGACCCGGTGGTCGAGCATGTGGATCATCTCGACGTCGACTCCTTCAGTAGCCATCACCCCAGCGACACGGGCCAGAAGTCGCCGGGTATGCGACTTGCTCGCATCGTGAACCAGCGAGCAATTGAGCAGGACGGCCGACAAACCGGTGAAGCGAGGCATGCGAAGACCGTACACAACACCGTGGTCGATCAACGTGGACAGGTTCAGCCTGCCAACGACGGCCGTTTCTGATCGGCCTGGCGCGGGTAAACAAGAAGGCGTGGATCGACTTGAGGAGGCATTCCCATGGTTCTGAACAAACAGGAAAGGAAGCGTCTGCCAGCGACGCTGGCGCGATCTCCGGAGAAGGCGCAAGCCACCTACATGCATACGCTGGAAGCAGCCGAGGAGGTCCACGGAGATGGCGAGGCCGCTCACCGAATCGCGTTCGGCTCCCTCAAGCATTCCTTCGAGAAGGCAGTGGTGGAGGCTTATTCGCGGCTCAGCGTCGAGGAGCCACCGCGTGTCGCCGAGGACTTGCATTCGATAGCCGCGGCAAATCTGACCCGATGGTCGAGCGGAAGGACATGAAACAGGGCGAGCGATCCGCCATCGAGGGTTCCCCCGTCGACGCGATGGTGCTGGAAGCCGAGCGCCTCGATGCCGACTTGGTGGTGATCGGCTCCACCGACGAGGAGGGGTGGACTGCGTTCGGCATGGCAGCGTCGCCCACCAGCTTGCACGGGCGCTTGACCGGCCGATTGCGGTCGTACCTCCTGGGGTCAGTGAGCTTGCTGGCGCGACGATCGCCGTCGGCGTCGATGGCTCCGCGGCGAGCGGTCACGCAGTTGGTGGACAGGTCACCGCGGTGTTCAGCATCGATCCGAGGTACGACACGTTCCCTCTCACGGTTACTCCGGCATGGAGGAGTCCGCCGCTGCTCGCCAGGTGCGCTGCGTGGGACGAGCCGCCGAATTGGTCGAGCAGTTTGGCCATGATCCGGTCGAGACCTTGCGATCGGTCGGAGCGGCCCGCGATGCCGCACTCATCGTCGTGTCGACCCGCCAACGGCACAGTCTCGGCGGGCGATGATGGCGACGGCTGTCCTGCGTTCCCTCCCCGAGCGCTTCGACATGAGCCAACTCGACGACGCGGCATCAAGCTGAGCGCCACGCGTCGTCATTGCCTGCTCCTCGGACACGATCGTCATGGACATCGGTGCGCCCGAACTGGACGGCCTCGAGGTCGTCAAGGCCGGTGCCGCCCGACTGGCTGGCTATCGCTGGCGAATCTCTCGCTGCACGCGGCGAACACTGCAGTGAGTGCGTGATAGTCGTCGTCGTTGAGCGTTGGGTACTCGTCGTCGCGGTCGTACATCGGGAGGACACCGAAGGCGTCGGCAAGGACATCGATGTTGAAGCCCTGGTCCTTTGATGCGGCAATCGCGCACAGTTCGGATTTGGAGAAACGTCGTAGAAGCGCGGCGACA
>JAYTKG010000147.1:0-3453 GCA_043730435.1 Acidimicrobiia bacterium
GCAACGGTGATGTCGGTGGCGTTGTAGGTCAAGGTCACGTCGCTATCGGCCGACGGAACGGCGCGACTTGTCAGGTCCACGTTGGGAAGCGCGTTGGGGCCGGCGATGACGAGTTTGTTCGTATTTACTACCGGTGGGGGTGCTATCGAGCCGGTAACGATGAGGTCGTCAATCCAGTAGGTGGGTTGGATCGCAGCGGTTGCGCCGATCAGATTGATTTCCCCGACGGTCGCCGGGTTGCCGAGCTCCGCCCAGGAAGCGTTCACTTGCGTCCAAACACCAGCCGGTATCGTCAGCCGGCTAGGAGACAGTTTGCGATCTCGCACGTAACCACTCGCCGTTAAACAGGTAAGCGCTTTACTAACAGTTGGCGGCAAACGGCAACGTTCGGTCAACAGATTCGCGGCGAAGGGCCCGGACAGCAGCGAGCGTTCACAAACGTCTCGTTAGACTTAACGAACGATGACGGAGTTGCTCGATGCCCAGCTTGATCGAGTAGCACGGTTGCTACAGGATGCCGAGCGCATCGTGGTGTTGACTGGGGCGGGAATCTCTACCGATTCAGGTATACCTGACTACCGCGGGCCGAACGGGCTGTGGACGAAGAACCCGCTGGCCGAAAAGACCTCCACGTTGTCGCACTATTTGAACGACCCTGCCGTGCGACAGTTTGCCTGGCAAACACGAGTCAACTCGCCCGCGTGGACAGCCGAACCAAACGCTGGCCATCAGGCCCTGGTCAACCTGGAACGCCGGGGAAACCTGCACGCGCTCGTCACGCAGAACATCGACGAGCTACATCAGCGGGCCGGCAGCGATCCGGACAAGATTGTCGAAGTGCATGGCACCATGCGGCGTTACCACTGCTGGACGTGTCACGACGAAGGACCGATGGAAGTCATGCTCGAACGAGTACGGGCGGGTGAAGGCGATCCGGCCTGTCTCCTGTGCGGCGGCGTGGTCAAGTCGGCGACCATCTCGTTCGGCCAGTCCCTGGTACCTGAAGTCATTGCCCGGGCTTTACAGACCGCCGAAGAAGCCGACGTGTTGTTGGCCGTCGGTACCTCGCTCAAGGTGTATCCCGTCAAGAACATGATCCCTCGCGCCAAGGCGGCGGGAGCGACTGTCATCATCGTGAACGGTGAACCCACGGCAATGGACCACCTCGCTCATCATGTACTAAGCGGTTCCACCAGTGAACTTTTGCCAGCAATCTGTGGCCCGTAGACCCAACGCGGCTTAGGAAATCGGGCCGCCCACGCGTCGGACCTGACCGAAGCCCATGCCATCGCTGATTTCCCGGGCGCACTTTCGGACCATCCCGGTGAACTTCGGTAGCTGCTCGTCCGTCATGGCCATTGCTGCACCCACCAACGAGACCGCGGCAATGCAGGAGCCGTCACGGCCGAATACCGGCGCGGCCACGCTGGTGACACCGGGCTGACTCTCCTCGACGCTCACTGCGTAGCCGTCAGCCCGCACTTTCGCGAGGCAGTCGATGAACACCGACTTGGTCGTGATGCTGCGGGGAGCGATGCGTGAGAGACCACGAGCCAAGACGGTCTCGGTCAGTTTCGGCTCACCGAAAGCAAGAATGCATTTGCCCGATGACGTGACATGCGCGGGCATGCGACGGCCGAGCCGATTGAACATGCGGGCGGTGCCAGGCGATTCAAAACGATCGATGTAGACAACATCAGCGCCGTCCATAACCGCGAGGTGAATCGCTTCGTGGCAGCTGCTCCGCAGCCGATCGAGGGGTTCACGTGCCACCTCGTGGAGACGGATGCCGGACACGACAAGCTGGCCGAGCTCGTGCAGTTTCAATCCGAGCCGATAGCGGTCATCGGCGGTCTTCGACACATAACCGTGCTCCAACAGAGTGGAGAGCGCTCGGTGCACGCTGCTCTTCCCAATGCCCAGCTTGCGGGCCAATTCAGACACGCCGAGTACGGGCTCGGCGTAGCTGAACGCTTCGAGCACTCGCAGGGTTTTGGCAACGGTAGACAGCTGATCGCTCAAGAGAATTGACCGTAGCGCACGCTCGATCTACGCCGTGCGTCAGTGCTCGGGTTCGACCCCGACGACTCGATTGGATGACACGATCTCCACCGACTCTTTACACAAACGGCACCAGCAGTGAAAGACGCGATCGCGGTCGTGCCAGTACTCGACGACCAGGCCCAGCTCGTACGACGCGCCGCACATACCGCAGAACCGGGGACGGTCGCGTAGGTGCTGCTCGATATGCGAAGGATCAGGAGGAGGCACCGGTCCGACCACTGGGCGCACGATACTCAGTGGTCGTTCCGGTTGGGCGCTCGACAAGTCTCAGCCAACCAAACGATGCGAATCACGATGGATCTGCAAGAGGCGTTCGATCTGCGGAGAGAACTGGTGCGAACCCATGCTGAGCCACTGGATAGCGAACTCCGGACCGGCGCCGAACTTGTTTTTCTCACACGGCAAGTCGATGCGATCGTGCTCGAAGCGCACCACACCCATTGGGTCCTTGCCGTCGGCCACCCGAGCCAGGTTGTCCTTGAAGAGGCGACGAACCTTCACCGCGCCAAGGTCACTCTTGCCGATGTGCTCAACCGAGCGATCGGTGATGAGCCCCTGCGTAACCCACGCCATCAGGTCCTGGCCTTCCACGTAGTCGGTGCGGATCTTGCCCTTCTCATTGATCCAGGGCAGCTCGTAATCGCAGCAGTCGTTCGGACCCTCGACCGGGAAATCGACCCCGGGGTGATGCACCGAATAGAACACGACCCAGGTGGTGGTGTCATCGATAGGCACGCGGATCTGCATCTGGTCGGTACCGGCACCGCCCACGCGCATGTTGTACGGGAACATCAGCGGGTGGCCGATCTTCCAATCGTCGTCTTCCTTGCTTTGTCCTTCGAGCAGGCGGCGCTTGATGATGCCGTACTCGTAGTCATCAAAGGCAACCGCCTGATGCTTCTTCTGGAAACTCTTGGGTGCGACGAAGCCCTCTTTGTTGCCGAGGTATTCGAAGTAGTAACCGTGCAGCCATTCGACGTGATGCGGGTCAACCGCGTTCTCCATCGTCTGCAGGAAGTTGCACGGCAGCGTAGCCCAACCGGCGTCACGCACGCCTTCCATGACAAACACATCGAAGCGAGGCAGCTTGGGAATGGGGGCCTGGCCAATGTACGTCCAGAGCAGGCCGCCCATTTCCTCCACCGGGTACGCACCGATTTTCACGCGGTCCTTGAACGTGGACGTCGGGCCTTCGGCGGGCTGATCGAGGCAGTCGCCCGCTTCGTTGAACAGCCAGCCGTGGTACGCGCAACGGATGCCGCAATCCTCCACGATGCCGTACTCCATCGACACCGAACGATGCGGGCACGATTCATCCACCATGCCGTAGGTGCCACTCTGGTCGTGGTACATCACGAAGTTTTCACCGAGCAGACGCACGGCCTTGGT
>JAYTKG010000148.1:0-2159 GCA_043730435.1 Acidimicrobiia bacterium
CAAGCCCTACGGTGACGCTGCCCGCGGTCGCATCGGCGGCGCCAAGGGCAAAATGCCCGCCTGGGGTACCAATGTTGGTGGTGAACTGACCGACGCCGAAATTGTTGCCGCCATCTGCCACGAGCGCTATGCGCTCGGCGGCGTTGACGCTCTCACCGCAGCCAAGGCCGACTACGTGAAGGAAGCAGCCGACTGGTGTTCCGCCGATGGAGCGAAGTGGCTTGAGGTTGAGGAAAAGGGCATAACTGGCGCCGGCGTCAAACTCGACGTCGGGCCGCAGGCGTAACGCCACCGCCGTACCCGAGTCGGCCTGACAACGGGCAGACTATGGCGATGGATGTCACCCACACTTACGACGTTCTCGTCGTGGGTGGAGGCCCCGCTGGCGCGGCCGCGGCCTATGCCCTCGCCACGAAAGGGCACGACGTGCTCGTGGTTGAGCGCAAGCAGTTCCCCCGCGACAAGACGTGCGGAGATGCGCTCACGCCGCGAGCCGTCCACGCGCTGCACCAGATGGGCCTGGCACCACAGCTCGCTTCCTTCCATCGGTACACCGGGTTGCGGACGTTGGCGCACGGTAGGCAAGTGGCGCTCACCTGGCCCGAGCATCGCAGCTTTCCCGATCACGGCTATGTCACAAAGCGGCACACGCTCGACAAGCTGGTGCTCGACCACGCCGCGGCCGCCGGCGCGACCGTCCGAGACGGGACGGAGGCGGTGAGCCCAATCATCGAGCGGGGTTTCGTGCGCGGTGCGGTGCTGCGTGACGCAGAGGCTGACGCCACGACCAGCGTGCGCGCCCGCTATGTCGTGGTGGCCGACGGGGCCAATAGCCGCTTCGGTCGATCACTCGGCACCACCAGGGACAAAGGATGGCCATTCGGCACCGCCATTCGCGGCTACTGGGAAAGCCCGCTTCACACCGAGCCTTTGATCGAATCAACACTCGGTATAACCGATCGCGATGGTCGACCGCTGCCGGGTTACGGGTGGGTGTTTCCGCTCGGCGACGGCACGGTCAACGTCGGGGTTGGCCTGCTGTCGACGTCTCGTGATTTCAAGAGCGTCAACACCACCCAGTTGCTCGGCGAGTTCGTGGCGAGTGCGTCGCAACGATGGGAACTGACAAGCGAGGCCCCCACCGACGAGCCGCGTGCGGCTCGCCTGCCGATGGGCGGAAGCGTGGGGCCGAAGTCAGGCCCCACCTACCTGGTCGTCGGCGATGCGGCAGGCACCGTCAATCCGTTCAACGGGGAAGGCATTGCGTACGCCTACGAGACCGGGCGCATGGCCGGCGATGTACTGCACGAAGCCCTCTCCACCAATGACCCACGAGCTCTCACTCAATACGCCCGACAACTCGATGACACCTACGGGCTGTACTTCAAGGTGGCCCGCCTGTTTGCCCGCGTGGTGGGGCGTCCACTCGTGCTGCGCAAACTCAGTTGGGTCACCATCCACAGCCGTACCTTGATGGAGTGGATGGTGCGCATCATGTCGAACACGCTGCAACCCGACGAGGCCGGCCCGGCCGAAGCGGCCTATCGGGCCATGGCCCGTATCGCCCGCCTCTTCCCCGAGGCGTAAAGCGCCCGCGCTCGGGGCCGAGCGCGGGACCACGACCCTTTGCTGTTCCGCTTCTTTGTGACTTTTCGTCTCGCAGCGGTTCTTCCCACAACTTTGCCACACCCCATCCGTAGATTTCGGGCATGAGAGAATTGAAGCTGCGTTACGTGCTCCTTATAGCCCTTGAACCGCAGGGATCGGTACATCGGGTCTCGGAGTTGGTCGAGCACCTGAATGCGCTCGGGGTGGACTTCGGGCCGTTGCCGAGCAAGTTTGTCTCGAATCTCCTTCGTGCCGAGCGGAGCCGTGGCCGAGTGGAGCGAGTGGCATGGGGCAAATACCGACTTGGCTACGTTCCACACACCACTCGCTATCGCGCCAAAATCGTCGCTGCCGACATGAACGCAGCAGCTGACCACGGACGAAGTACGAAAAGTCACAAAGAAGCGGAACGGAACGACTTGGTTGGGGCCAGGGTCCCACGCTATTCCTGGCCCGATCTGATGGGTCACCGCTCGGGTCGAGGCCCAAGCCGATGACCTTGGTCGAGGAGCGGACCGGAAAAAGGCAGCGGCCCGGCGAGGGTGGAATCG
>JAYTKG010000149.1:0-5371 GCA_043730435.1 Acidimicrobiia bacterium
GGCCGGCGCTCATTGGGTTGCCTCGGTTGGTTGGAACGTCTTCGTCCTTCGATGGTAGCGGGAGGCGGTGCCACCGAGGACGAAGACGAAACTGGTGGTCTGATTCCTCAGAGATTTCAGGGGGGTGAAATGAATCGGGAAACAGAGGGTGGTCATGATGCGGCCTCGCCATCTTCGTCGGAGGGGGAGGGCCAGAGGTCGCTGAGCGGCGCAGGCCGCAACGAGGCGACGACGCCGGCGTTTTCCACTACGTTGCCGTCGCGCACCATCAGTACGCGGTCGGCGAAGCTGGCGAACCTTGGCTCGTGGGTGACGAGTACGACGGTGCGGCCGGCGACGACCTGTTTGGTCAACAGCTCCATCACTGACTCGCCGGTGACGGTGTCGAGCGCGCCGGTTGGTTCATCGGCGAGCAACAGTCGACGATTGCCCACGATGGCTCGGGCGATGGCTACGCGTTGTTGTTGACCGCCGGAGATGTCGTCGGGGTAGCGGTCGACGAGAGCCGCAATGTCCATTTCGCCCAATGCCGCTCGGGCTGCTGCACGGGCAGCCCGAGCGGATGTGCCGTCAAGCTCGAGGGGCAGCATGACGTTCTCCACCACCGTGAGAGTGGGAAGCAGATTGAGCTTTTGGAAGATGTAGCCAACGGTCTGGCGTCGCATCGCGGCGAGGCCACGCACGTCGAGTGAGGCGAGGTCGACACCGTCAACCAACACGTGACCGGCGGTCGGCACGTCGAGCCCGCCAGCCAGATTCAGCAGCGTTGACTTGCCACTTCCCGATGGTCCCATCACCGCCACAAACTCTCCGGCATCAATGGAGAACGACGCCTCCCGCAACGCGTACACGAGATCGTCGCCGTCTTTGAAGCGACGTTCGACGTTGCGGAACTCAAGGATCGGATTCATCGGGCGGAGCCTTTCGACGAGATGAAAAACAGGTGCGGTTGGTGCAGGCGGTCAGCAGAATTCCGATTCACTTGGCCGAGCCCTTCTTCTTAGAAACGGAGATGCGTTGCTCGCAGATGTCGAGCCAGCGGAGGTCGGACTCCACTCGGGCCAGCAGTGCGTCGAACAAGAGGGTGGTCAACAGATCGGTTGCGGCCTGCTGACGACGGCGGTGCGCTCGCACGACCGACAGCAAGCCCGCCCGTTGCGCATCGATCACGACCGCTGCATCAACGCTGGGCGTGACGATGGCCAGCAGCACTTTGATCATCAGGTCGTCCCTCGGGGGAGCGGCGTCCGCGGTGGCGGTATCAAACCATGCGGCCAGTTCCTTCCGGCCCGCCTTGGTGATGGTGTATGGCGTGCGACCTTCCATGTCGGGCACGCCGGGCGTCACACATTCGTCCCGTGCCAACCGATCAAGCGTGGTGTACACCTGGCCCACATTCAGCGGCCAGACACCACCGGTGTGTTCTTCGAACTCGCTCTTGAGCTGATACCCGTACTTCGGCTCACTGGCGATGAGCGCCAGAAGCCCTTCTCGAATTCCCATGTACGCAGTATGCATACTGAGTAGCTATACGTCAAGTACCTTCGATGGTCTGACTCCTCGCAGATTTCATACGGGTGAAACGAATGGGGAAACAGAGCGGCATGCGCTACCAGCGGCTGTCACACAACTAGTCGAGCAGCGTGCGGAGCTGATCGACCACCGACTCCAGCTCGGCAACGCGCGCTTCCAGCGTGTCCAAGCGCGACTGGAGTTCGGCGGTGCGGTCCATGCGGGGGGAGGAGACGGGTTCGTCTTCGTACGCCGACTCATCGATGGGGCCGGAGAGGAGATGCATGTAGCGCTCTTCTTTCTGACCCGGACGCCGCGACAACCGAATGACGAGCGGATCGGGCCGCCCCGCCAACGAGTCCAACGTTGCTTCCACCTCGCGCAGGTCGGCGAAAGGATGCATGCGCTCGGTGCGCGTCTTGATCTCGCCGACGGTCTGCGCACCGCGCAACGCCAGTACGGTCAGGACCGCCTGGTCGGATGGCTCAAGCCGCAACGCCTCGTCCAGGGTGTGGCGATGCTTGGCTGCCCGGTTGGATGTGCTGTACACGATGCGGGTCAGTTTGCGGTCAACTAGCGAAAGCAACGCGGCGTTGATATCGGTCTCGGTCAGCTCCATGACGGGGTACCGGTTGGTGGTCTGGTTGCACGCCGAGCGCAGGCTGTTGACCGTCAACGGGTAGAGATCAGGCGTGGTCACCTGCTTTTCCATGAGGGCACCAGCAACGCGAAGTTCGACCGCAGACAGATCCATAGTCACCACCGTATGCTCCGAAAGGCAAGCCCGCGTTTGTAAACGCCGCGTGAACTAGAGGTGTGTTCGCTCGCACCCGGCGGCCACTTCGGCCGATACTTACCCTATGGATAACCAGATTGACTTCGTGCTGCGATCGGTGGAGGAGCGCAAGGTGCGCTTGGTGCGCCTGTGGTTTACCGACGTGCTCGGTCAGTTGAAGAGTTTCGCCATTAGCCCGGCCGAGCTGGAGAACGCGCTGGAAGAAGGCATGACCTTCGATGGTTCGTCCATCGACGGGTTCAGTCGTGTGTTCGAATCCGACGTGCTCGCCATGCCCGATGCCAACACCTTCGAGATCCTTCCGTGGACGCAAGGCGGCTCGGCCGAGGCCCGGGTGTTCTGCAACATTGCGCACCTCGACGGCTCACCGTTTGAAGGCGACCCGCGCCAGGTGCTCATGCGCAACATGGAGAAGGCCCGTAAGCTCGGGTTCAGTTTCTACGTTGCCCCCGAGATCGAATTCTTCTACTTCGACCCGAAAGACCCCACGCCCATCCCGCTCGATCAGGGTTCCTACTTCGACCTCACCACGGCCGACGTGGCAGGCACGCTTCGCAAGCGCACCATCCAAACGTTGGAGACGATGGGCATCCCCGTGGAATACAGCTTCCATGAAGACTCACCCAGCCAGCATGAGATCGACCTGCGCCACACCGACGCGCTCAGCATGGCCGACTCGGTCATGACCTTCCGCCTCGTCGTTCGCGAAGTGGCCGCCGTCGACGGTCTGTACGCCACGTTCATGCCCAAGCCGCTTGAAGGGGTGCAGGGCTCGGGCATGCACACCCACATGAGCCTGTACAAGGGTGAAGAAAACGCGTTCCACGACCCCGACGACAAGTACCACCTGTCAGCGATAGGCAAAGGTTTCATCGCCGGTCTCCTGCGTCACGCGCCCGAGATCACGGCCATCACCAACCAGACCGTCAATAGTTATAAGCGGCTTATTCCCGGCTTTGAAGCGCCCGTCGTGGTGAGCTGGGCCCGCAATAACCGCTCGGCTCTGGTGCGCGTGCCAACCTCAAAGAACAAGGCCACGGCTACACGTGTTGAGTACCGCTCGCCCGACCCCGTGTGCAACCCGTATCTGGCGTTCTCGGTCATGCTCGCGGCCGGTCTGAAGGGCATCGAAGAGGGGTATGAATTGCCGGGCGAAGCAGCCGGTAATGTTGGCGCAATGACCGACGAAGAGCGGGCAGCCGAAGGCATGGCAGCCCTGCCTCAGTCACTGTCGGACGCGCTCAACCTTATGGAGCAGAGCGAGCTCGTGAAGGACGCGCTCGGCGAGCACATCTTCGAGTGGTTCCTCAGGAACAAGCGCAAGGAATGGCAGCAGTACAAGAGTCAGGTCACGCAGTTTGAGCTCGATCGCTACCTGCGGATGGTGTGATGGGACCGCTGTTGATCTACCCCGATCCCCCTCCACCAGAGTTGGCCCAGACGCTTGATCTGGCCGGCTACGCGTGGCGCGCCGCCGACTCGTTCGATGCTGCGACGCAGATGGAGCCCGACGACGGGTGGGCCGGCGCGATTGTGATGCTCGACAAGGATCCTGACTCGGCGTGGGCGTTTCTCCGGTCCATCCGCAAGGGCGACAATCCGGTATCCCCGGTTCTGGTGATGGTGGGTGGTGCGCAGCTCGCCGATCTTGCGATGCGAGACGATTTGTTCGAAGACTTCTGCCTGTCTCCTTTTCACCCCCGTGAACTCGAGGCCCGCATTCGCCATCTGGTGTGGCGACGCGGTGAAACCGTGGCCAGCGAAGTGGTGGAGTACAGCCTGCTTGCGCTCAACACCGAGACCTATCAGGCCACCATCGCCGGTCGCCCGCTTGACCTGACGTTCATGGAGTACGAGCTGTTGAAGTTTCTGGCTCAGCATCCGGGCAAAGTGTTTACCCGCGAGATCCTGCTAAGCCGGGTGTGGGGGTACGAGTACTACGGTGGCGCCCGCACGGTCGACGTTCACATTCGTCGTCTGCGCGCCAAACTCGGCGAAGAACACGCCAGCCTCATCGAAACGGTCCGCAGCGTCGGCTACCGCTTCGGCCAAAGCCGCTGGGGTTCCTAGAGCGGGCGACCTATGTGAGGTTTTCGTCACAAGATCGGCCAAACTAAACGGCATGGGAGCGGGTCGACGCGTGAGGCGGTGGGATGCTCCATCGTTCGGCGCGTTTGTTCCCATCGTTGGGCTCGCCCCCATCTGGCTGATTGCCGTGGCCGTGTTCTGGCTGCCGTTCAAGTTGCTGTTGCATCTTCCCTACTGGGCGGCGGTACTGATCCATCTCGGGCTCGGGCTCACGCTGCTGTACCGGCCGATTCAGCAACGGTTCCTCATGCGCCTACTCAGCGCGCGCGTTCCTACGGCTGACGAGCGGCGTCACCTCGAACCGTTGTGGCAGGGTGTGCTGGCCAACACTCGCATGGGTCCTCGTCACTTCGTGCTGGCCGTCACCGACTCCGACGACCTCAACGCGTTTGCCAGCGGAGGGCACCTCGTCATCGTGACGACGGGCGCGTTTCTCTCTTTGCCAGCGGCCGAATTACAGGGTGTGATGGCGCATGAGATCGGTCATCAACAGGGTCTGGTCAGCACCGTCCTGGTGCTCGGCTATTGGTTGGCGTTGCCGGTGATGGCGTTGGCTCGCGTCGGGTTCTTCCTCGACAACGTTGCCACGGCCGCGACCCGCGCCTTTGCCGACACGGCTGCTGCCAAGATCCTCGGCGGTGCTGCCGCTGTCTTGCTGCGCGGGTTGGCCTGGGTGTTTCAGGTAGGCATTCTGGTGTGGCAATCAATTGGCGGCATCGTGAGTCGACAGGCCGAGTTCCGAGCCGACGAGTGGGCCGTAAACGCTGGCTTCGGTGTGGAACTCGCAGCGGCCATGCGGCGCACCGCGCTCGACGAACCAACGGTCACCGGCCGGTCGTGGGGTGAGCGAGTGTTCGGCAGTCATCCACCGTTACGAACGCGCATCGCGAAGGTGGAAGCGCTTACCAGGCGATCTGCTGCAAATCGGCGCTGATCCGCCGATGGGTGCGCAGCATCTCGTTCAGTCCGTTGTGG
>JAYTKG010000150.1:0-2778 GCA_043730435.1 Acidimicrobiia bacterium
TGCGAAACCCTCGGCGACGGCACTCAACGTCTTGGCATCGTCGGTCGCCAAGGCACGAGCGTGCAACGCCTTCAGCCCAACGTACGCACTGTCGGAGCGCTCGGCCAGAATCGCCAGTCGATCCACAACCTCCGTCGCGAGCCCGAGACGTACGAGTTCGTGCAATACATGCGCCTCACCAATTACCAGGCCACCCTTTTCGGCCGCTACTGCTGCGTCCTGAAGGAGCCGCACCGCCTCACTGAAAGCACCTCGGGCTGCAGCGACGGTTGCCCGACCGATGGCAACATTGGGACCGAACAGCCCGAGGCGCCCGGTCTCGGCGTCGGACTCAGCTAGGGCCTCTCGCGCAGCCGCGCCTTCGCCCAGCAGTGCGCACGTCATTGCGACTCCGTCGAGCGCCATCGTCACGGCGCCACGAAAGCGACGCTTGTGCGCTTCGATGAGCGCCTGTTGATAGTGGCGCTTTCCATCAGCCGCTCGCCCAAGGGCGACGGAACACTCAGCAGCAAGGAGGCTGCACCAGACCGGCGTGACGAACACTGCGTCGTTGATGGCGTGTCGATAGCCAACTTGTGTTTGATGCAACGCCTCGGCGAACCGGCCCGCTTCTTTAAGGCCGATTGCGAGGTTCGCGGTGTGCGTGCTCGGATGAACCATGCCGGTGGGTCGGTCAATGGTCGTGGCTATGGAGATCGCTTCTGTAGCCGAAGCGATCCCTTCGGCGGTGCGGCCCGACAGCGTTAGCACGATGGAACGAATCGTTGCGAGCTGGCAGATCGTCACCGGCTCAGCCTGAGGAGGAAGAAAGTCGAGCAGCATCATTGCCGTGCCGACATCGCCCGAGAACGCATGAATCGCCGATCGCGATGCCAGGATGCGACCGATGCTGGGCAGGTCAGTAAGGGACGATTGGAGTTGGTCGGCTAGCGCCAACGCTGCGTCGTCATCTTGAATGCCCCAGAACAGCAGCGTCATCAGTTCGGCACCAATAGCCGCTGTCTCTGAATCGTTGGTGGCCAACGACATTGCCGTTTCGAGTGTGATTCGGGCTTCGTCGAAGCGTCCGAGCTCGGTGAGGGCCTCGCCGAGCATCAACCCGAGGCTTCCACTTGGTGCGGCGTCGAACGCGGCTCCTCCCAGTCGTGCTGCGAGAACAAAGTCATGCGTGTAGCGAGCGAGAAATGCTCCACGCGTCAGCACGGCACCATCAATTGGCCCGCCAGCATCCAGCCGAAGAATCGCGATCCGCAACAGGTCGTCGGACCGCTCGGTTCCCGAGCTCTCGATGGCGTCGGCCAACAACTGACGCACCGATCGTCCACGTAGTTTCGTCGTCTGGAGCAACACGGCTTCGGCAATCAGCGGATGGACGAAGGACAGCTCGTCGCGTGAAGCCCCGCCCGATCCGGCAACGGTTTGAGCGCAAATGAATCCGTTCGATTCCAAGGCGCGGAGGTCGGCGTCGGGCACGAGTGCTGCGGCGATGTCCAGATCGACCGTGCCGGCAACCGCGACAAGTTCGAGCACCTCACGATCTGCCACCGAAAGCGGTAGGAGCCGCTGTCCCAGTACGTCGAGGAGTTGAGCGCTAGGCATCAACGGTCCGTCGAGCTGCCAAGCGCCATCGACCGATCGCAACGCACCCGACTCCACGGCGCCGACCATCAGCTCACGCAGGTAGAACACATTGCCAAGTGAACGGTTCCGCAGTGCGAGCCGGGTATCACTTTCAACAGGGGCTCCGATCGCAACTTGCATGACGGCGTCCATGCCGTCGTCGTCGAGTCCGTCGATGTCGATGCGCGCGACTTCGCCACTGCGCAGCATCGATGACAACGCGTCGTGCAAACTTTCGCCAAGCCGCACCGTAGCGACAACCCGTGCCGCTTCTGTCGAAATGATAAGGGCCACCGCCGCCGCCGACAGCGAGTCGAGGAGATGCGCATCATCTACAAACAGGATTGCCCGACCACCGCCTGCGTCGCGAACGTGACGTGCAACGCTGCCCAAGAGCATCGCCGCTTCGTTCGAGGCTTCCTGCGCGATTGGACCTGCTGCGACGCTTGCGTTCGGCGCGGCTCGTTGGTACAGCAGATGGGCGACCGCACCGAGCGGAATGTTGGCCGACGTGGAGTTACCCACGATGCGTATGGTGGGTGTACCCCGGCCCTCCGCCCGCTGCCTGATCTCTGAAGACAGGTGGGTCTTGCCGACACCGGCGGGCCCAAAAAGAAACACCGAACTCCCGGCAGCCGACTCATCGAGTAGTTCCTCGATTGCAGCCAGTTCGCGATCACGGGCGCCAAGTGACCATTTGGCGCGGAGACGATTTAGTTGCTGATATTGGACAGAGTCGTTGATCTCCGAGTCTCCCGCCTCATCGACAAATATGGTGTAACGAACGCCCACGATTCCTGGGTGAGGTGCGCAAAGATCGTAGCCGGTGAGGCGTCGTTACGGTGTCGACAGTCGTGGGCGATGGTCAAACTCGTCCGTACCGTGTCCACTGCACGACCGAGCTTCACGTCGGCGCTTGTTGAGAGCTGAGCACCGTAACGCTGATCGTTAGTGTGCGGATGAAGATCACCGACGTTCGCATCATCGTTCACGAGCGCCAGAATTCACCGCGGCTCGGGCCGCCACCGTTGCCGTTGGGTGTACTGGTGATTTCCACCGACGAAGGAATCGACGGCCATACCTTCGTCGGCCATCCCGGGCCGAACGTGTTCGACCAGATTGTTCGGGCAGCCAAGCCTCTTCTGATCGGTCGGAACC
>JAYTKG010000151.1:0-4216 GCA_043730435.1 Acidimicrobiia bacterium
GAGGTTGCACCTTTTGCTTCGGCGAAGGCAACGGCTGCGTCCATAAACAAGATGTCCACGTCGCAGGCCACGATCATGCGCACGCCACGGAGTCGGCTGGGCGGAAACACGGCGCGGATGGCCCCCAACCCCCCATCGGTCGCGGCGTTGCCGCCGACGCCGATGATGATGCGTTTCGCGCCACTTTCGGACGCGGCCACGATGAGTTCGCCGGTGCCGTGGGTGCCAGCGGCGATCGGGTCGTTGCCTTCCGGGCCGCCAACGAGGTGCAGCCCTGAGGCCAGACCAGACTCGATGACCGCCGTCGATCCCTTCAGCCGCCACGGTGCCTCGACCGCATCACCGAGCGGACCCATCACCAGGGTCCGTCGATTGGCCCCGCCGAACGCGGCAAGGAAGCCGCTTCCTCCGGTCGAAAGGGGTAGTTCCTCGCAGCGGGAACCGGCCCGGCTCACCCCCATCGCAACGGCTCGTGCCACATCGGTCGCGCTCGTGCCGGGCCCAAAGTGATCGACCGCAGCCAGGACTCGCACATCTACAACTTACGTCACTGGTCGCTGGCGCTCCTGGCGCTCCTTCTCGCTGTCGCTCGGCAATCCCGCAGGTCCCTCGCATACCTTGGTGGTCGCTGGCGGCAGCGAATACATGAGTGAACTTGTCAGGCTTCGGGAGGGACTCGCTAGAGTTGAGGCATGGCCGCAAAAGTTCGCATCCCCACCACCCTTCGTCCCCTTTCCGGAGGTAAGAGCTTGGTGGAGGTTGAGGAAGGCACGTTGCGTGACGTGCTTGCCGGACTCGATGCCGCACATCCCGGTTTTCATGATCGGCTGTTTGACGACACCGGCAACCTGCGCAAGTTCGTCAACCTCTTTGTCGCCGATGATGACGTTCGCTTCCTTGAAGGCCTCGATACCAAGGTTCCATCGGGCGAGACCGTGTCCATAATCCCGGCCGTTGCCGGCGGCTGAAAGTTTTGAGCAAGGACGTGTCAGGGCGACCCGAGCGCCCGGCTGATCCCATAGCCTGAACAACGATGCTCCTACCGCCGCCTGTTCCCCCCGGGTGGTACGCCGACCCCTGGCTCGTGGGGGGTCAACGATGGTGGAACGGCCAGACCTGGACGTACCACACCCACGTTCCCCCAGCGGTGCCCACGGCAGAGCCGGAGCGTACGTTCCCGTTCCGGATAGGCATCATTGCGGCGGCACTACTTGTTGGCTCGCTCGTCCTCGAACGAGGCGTCGCCTACGCAGTCGCTGACGGACTCAAGCTCACCTCCACGTACGCACTGGTGGCGTTGGCCGTACTGATCGGCTACGGGCCATCCACGGCATTCTGTCTTTATGCCGCTCGTCGATGGGGGCAGGGAAGCATGGTCCGTTCCCTCGGCGGCCGTCTGCGCGCTCCTGATTTCGGATGGGGTCCGCTGACGTGGCTTTGCATGATTTCCGGCCAGGTCTTCCTGGCCATCGTCATCAAGCTTGTTCACATCCCGCTGAGCTCCAACGTGCCGACAGTCAACAACGACCTGCCGCACAACAAGGCGGCCTTCGTGCTCTACACGATCCTGGGTGTCGTGATCGCTCCACTCGCGGAGGAACTGGTCTTTCGCGGGGTGATCCTGGCCGCTTTCCGTTCCCGCCTGACGCTGGCGTGGGCAGCACCCGCACAAGGCATCATATTCGGACTGATCCACATGCAACCCGGGTTCGGGTGGGGCAATATTGGTCTCGTGATGCTGTTGTCGTGGGTGGGCACCGCGCTTGGCTTCGCGGCGGGTATTTTCAATCGCATTTGGCCCGGTATTTTCGCTCACGCCATGATGAACGCGCTGGTGTTTTTTATCCTCTACGGTCGCATCTACTGGGACTGGAAGTTGCCGGAGCAGACGTCAGTTTGGCTGCACGTTCTTGGTGGAGTTCTGGGTTAATCGACTCCGATTCTCGTCGAGTGTCTCCCATGAATCTCTCGATTGTGTAAAGGTATGCGTGGGATTGCGCGGACCCGTTGATCACACGGAGGAAAGATGTCACAAATATCTCATCGCCTAGGCCTTTTGCTCACCAGTTTCGGTGTCATCACTATGGCGATTGGAGCTGTCGGGCCCAGCGGCGCCGCTGCCGCACCGGCGGGAACGGTTGGGCATATCAGCCTGGCGAGCCAGAAAACCCCGACCGTGGCGACGGGTCTCCAAACCGGCACGGTGACAGCGGAGATCACGCCGTTTCGTACCACCAAGGCTATTTCCTTAAAGACGAGTGCCGAAGGTGCCAGTGACAAAGTCATTGCCTACGACGACGTGACCGGCTCCGTCAGCGGTGTTGCGTACGTTGCGGCGTCGATCTCGCCGACTGGTGCCGAGTTGTTTGTGACCGCTCCCAAGACGGCGCCGCTCACCTTTCAATCCCCCAACGGACCTGGCGCGATCACCACGGTGAACGCTGCCGGTCAGGCGGTGGCGACCCAGTACGTGCCGCACGTGCTGCCCGGGCCCGCCGGATGCATTCACAACTGGGGTGATGGCACGGCTACGTCCTACAAGACAGCCATGGTTTCCTACATCATTCCTGACACTGCGGTGTCTGACTGCTCTACGCCTATTGGAAAGGTGGGCGAGTCGGTTGCCCCCGGTTACAACGTGGTGGATGCATCGTCGGTTGTCGGCATTGGTGACGTGGTGCTGACCGACGACGGAAAGAACATCATCGCGGCGAACGCCAACGACGGCCACCTTTACACAGGCCCGGTACTCGGTTCCGGTGAGCTGGCCAAGGTCGCGTCTTTGCCGGTCTTTGCGACCTCGCCAGCTTGGCGTCCTTACGGCCTCTCAAACCATAACGGCCAAACCCTGGTTACGTTCACCGAGCTCGGTGCACCCGGTGCGCTCGATCCGCTGCAATTTGCCGTGGCCAGCTACGACTCGCTGCACAATGCTTGGAAGACGGTCATGGAGCCGACCTCAGCAGCCGGCGTGGTGGTTTTGAATCCGTCGGCCAGCACCGTTGCTGCTAGGTCTGTTCCGTTAATCAACTCGATTCTGTCGGGTGTCTCGATCGACTCGTCCGGTTCGCTGCAGATCACGTTCCTCAATATCGTTCAGGCATCACGACCGCCGTCCGTCGGCGTTGGTTCTACTCCGGTTCTCACAATGGCGGCCGATGGCGTCGATCACTGGTCGAACGACCTAAGAACGGCACCGGTCCTCGATGTTGGCTCCTTGGCACTGGATAACAGCAAGGTTCCGTCCTTCGGTCACCTGGTGCGATCGCCCACCTCCAACAAGACCGTGCTCGGCACGGGCGATCCGGGAGCGTTTAACGCTTCTGGCCTTGCGTGGTTGCCTGACGCAAAGCCCGACTCCGGCACTAGCGAGGTGCTGACCGCCCGCGGCGCGGTGGCCGATGCGAATGACAACCTGTGGATTGGATCCGTGCAGTCCGCCGATCCGGCCGACCCCTACGCCTTCGGTAAGGGCACCGGTTTGGGTCAGATTTCCGATATGGCGAACTACGCCGAGATCGGTGACCGTACCTGGCTCGACACCGACCGCAATGGATTGCAAGACGCCGGCGAGCCCAGCCTTCCAGGCGTGGCCCTCGAAGTGCTCGACGGCAACGGTGCGCCCGTCATTGACCCGGCCACTGGTGCACCTGCGGTTGTCATCACCGACGCCAACGGCCGCTACACCATCGTGGTCGATGCCGGTGTGAAAGTGCAGGTGTGCATAGCGTCGTCGAACTACGCAGCAGGCGGAGTCTTCGGCGTCGGTGGCTCGAACCCCGGCTATGTGCTCACCAAGCCGCTTGTTGGCACCGACGTTTCCATCGACTCGAACGGAAACCTGGAGACCAAATGCCTCCTAGCCAACGGGGGGCAGTCGTTCACGCCCGGCACCCGCAACTACACTTTCGATGCGGGTTTCGTGCCGGCCATCCCGCCAACACCGCTGCCGACCGTGCCATCGGTATTGCCGAGCACCGTGCGCCCACCGGCCACCGTCCCCGACAAACTCCCCGAGACCGGCCCCGGCTCCCGCACCCGCATCCCCCTAACGCTCGCGATCAGCCTCTCCGTCATCGGCTCCGCCCTCCTCGTCATCTCCCGACCGCGCAAACGCACTGAGGTCTAACGGGTAGGGAGTCTTCGACCATTTAACACGCCCTTTTTCTGGGGGAATCTGCGGGCTGCGGGATTGTTTGAGCGAAGCGAGTCCGAG
>JAYTKG010000152.1:0-4192 GCA_043730435.1 Acidimicrobiia bacterium
AGCACTACCCACCATCGCCTGGATCAACGACCCCTCGCGAGAAGCAAACATCCAAAGCGAGTAATCCCGCTCGTGTCTCAAACCCCTTGACAGGTTCCGTAGACGAAAGAACGTACGAGACGCCCTGAACTCGAAGCTGTTGTACGGGGAGAGACTCACAGTTGCCACTGCCGCCACATCCGCTCATACCAGCTGCAAGCAAACAGACGAACACGGTCACCAAGTGAAAGTGACGTTCGCGAATCGTCCCTGTCCCGCAGCCCGACACCCGCCCAGATTGCCCGGTCCGGCGCGCCAACGCAAGCAGCTAGCGCAGCGCAGAACGACGCACGCCGATCGGCAGATATGCACTACGTCCGAGACGAACCCCGGCCTACCGCGACCATCAAGGGATCGCCACTGCCGTCGCGCCGAACCCTCCAGAGCGACCAATCCTCGTCGTCGCTGAAGTTGGCGGTGCGCGCGAGAGCTTCGGCCTCGGTCAGCGTCGAAACGTCCTCGCCCGTCACCAGGTTGTGAAGGACGTATCCCATGTCATCGTCGCCAGCCACACGACACAGACTGCCGACCGCGCACCCACCTACGCAACGCGGAACGGCAGTTCGGCCGCGAGGCCTCACCCAGTTGAGTCGTACGATGAGCTGATCGAACACGACGACCTCGACTCAGCTGGCATTCCTTCGACCGCCATGGGATACCGCGATGTGCGACTGCGTGGACCGTTTGTGCGCGCGCGGTTGTGGCTCCGCGCTCGCATGCCCTGGGCGTTCCGTCGTCGCGTTCGTTGAGCAGATCGGCAGTTATGGCTCTCCTAGGACGGGCCATCTCGTATCAAGTTCGTCGAGCGAGTCCATGATCGCTGGAAGGTACGTCTGGTCAAGAGACAATGAGCACCGCAGATGGTTGCCAATGCCAGGTGTGTCCATCAGATCCGCGTCCAGTGCGACATGCCCCATGCCGTCGCCACTGAGGTTGAGCGTGACGCATCCTTCCATTGTCTCGAAGGTTGCGACACCTCCGAGTGTCGTATAGAGGCTTTTCAGCTCCGCATGAAACGACCGAAATTCGTCCGTCCGAAGGTCTACGACGAAGTTGGCAGTGAACCCACCGACCTTGGCGGCGACAGCCGTTCGAACCCAGTTGCCGTCCCAGAAGTCGGTTGATCCCGGGTGGCTTCGACCGAGCACGGTGACCTCAATTCCGTCGGTCTCCGGCTTGCCGAACACGACTCGCACCGGTTCCGCCACGGGCGCATATTGCCCTGATGGAGGATGGGATGCAAGGACGTTGCGATTTCGTAGCGTTCGGAGGGTCTGGTTGGTGGTCTCAAGAATGCCCTGTCGTGGCCGTGTGAGCGGTTGTCGCTTCTGAACGATTTGGCTGCCGGCCGGGCTCTCGTTGCGGTGTGGCTCGAAACAGGATCGGCATCGACCCTCATCAGGATTGTCCCGCCGTGACACCACCAATCCACCCAAGGAGGAGTCATGTTCATCATCGGGATCGATCCGCATCGCGGGTCCCACGCGGCGGTCGTAATCGACCGCTGTGAAGCCATCCAGGCGACACTGGAGCTGCGCGCTGATCGTCATCAACGCCAACGCCTATTGGACTGGGCAAGCGGGTTCACGCCACGAGCGTGGGCGGTCGAGGGCGCCACCGGGACCGGGTCGTTGCTTGCTCAGCAGTTGGTCGCCGCCGGTGAGCGGGTGATCGATGTCCCCCCGAAGCTCGCCGCTCGGGTACGCGTGTTGGACAACGAGCAGTCCGACAAGAGCGACCGTCACGACGCCCGCTCGGTCGCCATCGCGGCGTTGCGCAAACGCAACCTCAACGACGTCACCGTCGAGGACCACGTCGCCGTGTTGCGGCTGTTGGCCTCACGCCATCACGATCTCGTCGCCGCCCGAACCCGCACGGTGTGCCGGTTGCACACCGTGCTGTGTCACCTGGCAGAGGGGAAGTTCCCGCAGCGTCTACGCGCCGATCAAGCGGCAGCGATCATGTCGCGGATCCACCCGACGACCGTGATCGGCGTCGAGCGCAAGGCGCTCGCCCGTGAGCTGCTCGTCGAGGTCCGCCGCCATGACCGCGACCTCGAAGAGCTCGCCGGCAAGATCCGTGACGCCGTCAAAGCGTCCGGCACGACGGTGACTGACGTACATGGCGTCGGGCCGATCATGGCCGCCTACATCCTCGGTCACACCCGAGACATCCGCCGTTTCGCGACCGCTGGGCACTACGCCCGCTACAACGCGACCGCACCGATCTCTGCGTCCACATCGGCCGACGGCCGGCACCGTTTGAACCCTTACGGGAACCGCCAGTTGAACCACGCGATGCACATCGCCGCGGTCACCCAAGCCGGTCACGACACCCCAGGGCGCGTCTACTACCGACGCAAGATCGCCGAGGGCAACAGCCGCAAAGAAGCACTCCGCGCGCTCAAACGACAGATCTCCGACGCCGTCTACCGCCAACTCATCGCCGACGCGAACCACTGACAATCAAGTAGGTCCGGGAGGACAAACAGGGACGACTCTTCAATCCAGCGTGGCCGGCTGAACCCTGAACCCGGCACTTCGGACAAGTCACTCCCGGACCCAACACGACGCTATTCGAGATCCACCAACACCTCAATCCCGCGCGCCCCGAACCAGGCACTTGACACAAACAGGATTCGATATGGAGCGGCTTCGCAACCACAAGCGGCGGAGCGGCGTCGTGGGTTTTCGGTGGCAAGTTCGGGCATGTTGGTATCGACGGGGTTGTGGATAATCGCTGTGGGGCGTTTGTAGCGGTCGGTTTCGACGGGAGTTGACGAGCTCGAGCTTCCGATCACACTCCCGTTATCGAGTTGCAGACCCTCAGCGTCGTCGTCGTTCTAGCCTGAGGATCAGCTCATCGTCATGCGCCGGGTAGAGATGGCCGTAGCGGTCGAGGACAACAGACACAGATGAATGGCCGGCGAGAGCGGCGACCTGCTTCGGGTGTGCGCCGTCCGCGATCCACAGTGAGACGGCGGTATGTCGAAGATCGTGGATTCTCAGTGGGGCGAGGCTTGCGCGCCGGACGGCAGGCTCCCAGAACCTCCGTCGGAACAACGCTGGCCGAATCGGGTGGCCCTCCGGTGACTGGAAGACGAGGTCGTCCGGATCTACGTCACTTGCCTTGAGCGCGGCGAGGGCTTCGCAGACGAATGACGGCACAGGTACTGACCGGATGCTTGCCTTCGTCTTCGGTGGTCCGAAATGGATGCGTCCTTCGACGTCGACAAGTGTCTCGGTGACCCGGATGCGTTGGTCCTCCAGGTCGACCCGTGCCCACCGAAGTCCGAGCAGCTCTCCCAAGCGGAGACCGCCGAATCCGCCGACGAGCACGAACGCTCGATAGCGAGGGTCCATCGAATCCGCGAGTTGCCACAGCTCGTCCGAGCTGAGGAAGCGCATCTCCTTGTGCTCGATCTTTGGCAGCGGCAGCTTCGCAACAGGGTTGTGTGGGATCAACCGATCCTCGAGCGCGGCGTTGATGGTCTTGTTGAGCACCTGCACGACCTTGTGGATGGTGGCCGGCGCGAGATCGCTGCCGTTCGGCGACCCGAGCCGCGCCAGCCACGAACGCAACGATGTGCGGTCGAGCTTGCCAAGTGGTGTCTCGCCGAACACCGGGCGGATGTGCGACTTGTAGAACTGAGCGTCGCGAGCGCGGGTGCTGGCGCGGAGGTTGGTCACCGTGGGCCACCATTGATCCCACCACTCGCCGACGGTGATCCGCCCGAGCCTCGGGTCGATGAGTGCACCGCTCATCCGGTCCACCTCGACAAGGCTCACGTACCCGTCGGCCTCGCGCTTGCGCTTGAACTGCTTCGATCGCTGGTGACCATCTGCAGTGCGAAACCGCACGAGGTACGCCCTCGAACCATCGCTTAATCGCTTCTCCACGATCGATGCCACGACCACAGATTATCGAGCCAGGTGCACACCAGGTGCACAGACCCATCAACACGGACTGGACGGAGGCGGATTGGATGGACGGAAAAGCCCTGGTCAGACACTATACGGATGGCAGGAGGGTCGCTGACCGAGGCCCCGATTCGCCTTTGCAAGGTAGATGTCAGGGGTTCGATTCCCCTCGTCTCCACCAGAACCGTTGCGTGTGAGGTGGTCACAGCCTGACCGTCTCCGCGACGGTCAGG
>JAYTKG010000153.1:0-14305 GCA_043730435.1 Acidimicrobiia bacterium
AGATTCATCGCCGTTTGTAAACACTGAGTTGGAGCGCGTCATGTCGGAAGTCATCCTTGCAACCGAAACTGGACGGACCCACGGGTCGCCGTCGTCACGCCGTCTCCGCGCCGAGGACCGCATTCCCGGTGTTGTCTATGGCAACGGCGTGGGTCCCGTGTCGGTGTCTGTTGCCCGTCGTGATCTGCGCGTGGCCCTCACCGGCCCTGCTGGCACCAATGCCGTGCTTACGCTCACGGTTGATGGCAACAAGCATGCCGCCGTCATCAAGGAGTTGCAGCGGGACAAGGTGAAGCGCAACGTTTCCCACGTTGACTTCCTGGTCGTGAACCTGAATGTCGTCATTGACGTCGAAGTGCCGGTTGTACTTCACGGCGAGTCGAAGGCTGTTCATGCGGGCAATGGCCTGGTTGACCTTCAGCACAACACCATGACGGTGTCCACCAAGCCGGCCGATATCCCGAACGAAATCTCCATCGACGTTACCGACATGGACATGGACTCGGTCATCAAGGTTTCCGACATCAAGCTTCCGGCCAACGTCACCACGCCGATGGACCCCGACACTGTGCTGGTGACGGTGCTCGTGACCCGCGCTGCGGTCGAAGAAGAGGCCGAAGGCGAAGAGGCCGCTGAGGGCGATGCTCCGGCAGCCGAGGGCGAAGAGAAGTAAACCTGCCGCATGGCGCTGTGGGGCAAAGGCTCCGAGCGTCGGGGCACACCATCTGATTTCCTCGTGATCGGCCTCGGGAATCCCGGGGCCGAGTACGCGCGCTCGCGTCATAACGTCGGTTTCGAAGTGATCGACGAGCTTGCCCGCCGAGGCGGCACCCGTTTGGCGTCGTCAAAACTCAAGGCCACCACCGTCGAGGCGCTGCTCGCCGGCCAGCGTCTGGCGCTGGCCTGCCCGACCACCTACATGAACCTGTCGGGCGAGTCGGCGGTGCTTCTGGTTCGCCGTTACGGGATTGAGTCCGCTGAACAGATCATCGTGGTACAGGATGAACTCGACCTGCCGCCCGGTGTCGTGCGCGTGAAAGCTGGCGGTGGGCTGGCGGGCCACAACGGCCTGCGCTCGTTGACCCAACATCTGCATACGCAGGACTATCTGCGGGTGCGTATCGGCGTGGGCAAACCCCCGTCGAAGGACGCCGGGGTGAGTCATGTGCTGAAGAAGATCCCGAAGGCCGAGCGATCGCTCTTGGATGTCGCTGTTCAGGTGGCAGCCGACGCCGTGGAGTCGATCGCCGCCAACGGCGTCGGTCCGGCTATGACGGACTTCAACGGTCGCAGCTGAGCTGGCGGGGCTGTCAGCCGGACGACCGGACCGGGGAGGTGTTGTCTCGTTCCGCTTCTTTGCGACTTTTCGCCGGCGATGCTCACGGGGCCGCTTTGCCGACCCCGCGAGCCTTGGTCATCAGTCGTGGTCGACGTCGCCGACGATCTGGGCGCGAATTTCGCCGCTCGGAATCGCCTTCGTATGCACGTTGACGTACGCGGTACCGGCATCCATGCGGGCCATCAGTTGGTCGAGGGTGAGCCCGGCAATCTGGATAGCGCTGGCGTCGAACGAGCCGCGGGCCAGTGTCTCACCCTTGGCGAAATCCTGGGCGTTGGCCGGATTGGGCGGCGGACCGCCGTACAGCCAAACCGCAATGGGACCGTTTTTGCCCACTTCGGCAAGATGGATGTGGGCCATGAACGCACCTTTGATGGGTGACTTGATGCGGATCTTGTAGTGGATCATGCCGTCTTCCTCCATTTCGAAGGAAGCCTTGGCTGATGCAGTGCTGGCATTGGCCGGCACCTCGTTCGCCCCCGAAAGCCGCCCGACCTTCCATTCGTGGCCGGATGCTGCGGCGACCCCGCCAAGCAGCATGATGGTGCCGCCGATGGTGGATGTAAACAGTGTTGCTCTTCGCATGCACGTTTCCTCTCATTTGGCGCCCAGCCGCAACATGCGGCCCCCACCGATATACGGGCATGCACGCCATTTGGATTGTGGTCCGGGGCGCGCCGCATGACTCACGCTGCCTGGGCGTGAGACGCGGGTGGGGCGAAGTGCCACCTATCGGGGCCACCGGTGAGTTGCCAACCGTCATCGTGGATCAAGTGGTGATGGCTACTACAGACCAGACCGAGGTCGGCCAGGTTTGTTTCGCCCCCGTCGATCCAATCTCGCTTCCAGTGGTGCGCTTGGCACCATCCGGGTGGTCGATCGCAACCGGGGATGACGCAGCCGCCATCTCGCACCGTGAGCGCTTTGAATTGTTCAATAGTGGCCGTTCGAACCGATCGACCGAAGTCAAGAATGGACGAGGCGCCATCGGTGATGACCCGGTGCACGTTGGCGTCGCAGCACAGCCGACGAAGAGCATCGGCCGAGATCGTTCCGTTGGCGCCATGCACCACAGCTCGCCCGGCCCGCTGCTCAAGCACCTCAAGCGGAGCCGTGATCAGCAGTTGTGGACGCTGACGCCCACCCGAGACATCACCTGCCGCGTAGGCCGCGCAGAGGTCGGTGAGCGCATCGGCGTTGCGCTGCTCGGGCGTGCGGCCGGTCTCATCGAGGCGCTGCTGCTCGGCGATGTGGCTGATGGCCGACTGTACGACCTTGGCCGCCTCATTGGTGAGCAGCGCTGTGGCGCGCACCATGCCGTCGGCCGTTGCGCTGAACCGAAGAGATCGAGCAGCGTGAGCCCGAGCCGCACGCTCCTTCTCCCCCGGACCGTCAACCATCGCCAACCATTGATCGATCTCGTTGTTCAACTGGACTGGGCTTAACCGCTCGGCCGCCTTCAACAGTTCGGCTTGGTCGAGCTCAAAGGCGGGCTTGCCAATCGCCCGCCCAAGAGCCCGAGCATTCTCGGGACTAATTGCACATGCAACGACCTTGGCGGCGAGCTCAGGGCAGGCCTTGAGCGACTTCCCGAGCGCGATCGCAGACCGAGCTTTCGTAACCGAAGAACCCGACGCCGCCGCCAGCCAGTGAGCGGCGGACGCAGCACCCGTTTCCTTCCACCCGTCACCCTCGGCGGCGGCATGAACGACCTGAGCTACCGCACCTTCAAGCCCGCCCATCAATCGCTGCAGATCTTGGCAAAACCCAAGCACCGCAGTCGTTTCATGCCCAGTAAGATCGACAGAAGCAACCACATCAAGCGCCGCCCGTAGGGCGTCAAGCGAGGTGGTGGTTGCTTCCGACATAGAGATCATTCTAGCAGGCTTACGAACATATGTTCGTTAAGGAATGATCAACATTTCCGGAGAGTCGCAAGCCCCGCTGGCTCAATGGGCCGACATCATTCGGCCCCTTGCGCACAGCTTTGGGGGTTGCGATGAGTACAACAACGATTGAAGCAGCAGACGAGCCAAAAGGTTCCTCGCTAATGCGGTTCCTGGTGTGCGCTGCTGCACCTTGCCAACCGATTGATCGCCGGTCGGTCATTCGCCTGCTCCTTCGATGTAGACGATTTCATGCTGATCCATCGAGCGACGGGCGAAGCGGCCCGCCATCTACCTAATACAAACACCGGGACACGAGGCACTACCTGAACATCGACGAAGACGGAGACGCCTACGGTTGCGTGCCGCCACGCAATCCCGATTCACTCTCACGGGGTCGATACACCGCACTCCAACCTGGTGGCGGCGATTGATGGGCTGCGCCTTTACGAGCTCCCCTTGATGCAACCGGAACTCGCCGACGAGCAGTATAACCTGCCATGGGAGCAACGATTCGAGCACCCGATCTACATTGCGTGGAGACTTCGACGAGAAGCTCGACGAGCGGCTCGCTGAGATGTCGATCAATGCTTCCCACGTCCGGTGGGCGGCGCGTGTAGGCGACCACGAAGATCAGTCCGCCGAGATTCGGGCGAGAAGACCAACTGGATTGCGCCACGTTCCACCCTCGCTGTCCGGGTTCGATCCCCGTCACCCTCTCCAGTAGGTAGCAATGGGGCCGATGACGGTGTACGTCGATGTCCGTCCAGAAGTCTTCGACTGGGCGCGCCGTCGATCTGGAATCGATCCAGAGGTGTGGACCGAGCGTTTTCCGCGCTTCGAGAGTTGGCGTGACGGTGAGTCGAAGCCGACCGTGAAACAACTCCAAGAGTTTGCTCGCAAGACCTACACACCTGTCGGCTTTCTCTTCCTGGACGCGCCACCGCACGAGTCGGTGCCACTACCCGATTTTCGGACGGTCGGGTCTGCCCCAGTCGCCGCACCGACGGCGGACCTGCTCGACGTGATCTACCTAGCTCAGGCCCGACAGGAGTGGTACCGCGATCATCAACTGTTGAACAGTGAGGCGGCACTGCCTTTCGTGTCCAGCGCAACCACCGAGTCCGACGTTGTGGATGTCGCTGATCGGATGCGAGCGATACTGCAGTGGACGACGTCCACAAGGGCGAAGATCCTCGGTTGACGATGCGGTGACCAAGCTTCGGGAGGCAGCTGAAACGGCAGGCGTCCTCGTAATGATCAGCGGTATTGTCGGATCGAACACGCACCGCCCGCTGGACCGGAACGAGTTTCGAGGGTTCGCCCTCGTCGACCCGTACGCATCGGTCGTATTCGTCAACGGCGTGGACTCGAAGGCGGCGCAGCTCTTCACCCTGGCCCACGAACTCGCCCACGTGTGGCTTGGTCAGACCGCGCTTTCCGACCTGGGAGCGACAGCAATCGAGACAATCCGGCAGGAGCGATGGTGCAACAGCATCGCAGCGGAGCTGTTGGTGCCCGCTGAAGAGTTCCTGCTCGCTGCTGACGGCTCCACGGCTGTGAGGTCGCAGCTCGTTGCGCTCGCCACGACTTTCAAGGTCAGTACCGAAGTCATCCTCGGCCGGTTTCGCGAGCTGCTGGGCCTCTCGTGGGACGAGTACAAGGTGGAACTCAGGCTTGAGCGTCAACGACTCAGTGCGCTCGCCGCGAACGCGGGTGGGGGCACCGGTGGCAACTACTACAACACCAAGCCGGTGCAGGTTGGAAAGCGCTTCGCTCGCGAAGTCATCGCCAGCGCGCTCGAGGGTCGAACCACCTACGCGGAAGCGTTTCGTTTGCTCGGCGTTAGCAAGACCAAGACCTTCCTTGGTCTCGGTCGCCAACTCGGGGTGGCGTGATTGGCCTACCTGCTTGACTCAGACGTGCTCAAGGCTGAGTTCGCCTCAGCTGCAGATTCGTTCCTCATCGCTCACGCCGTAGCGGGCGGCCATACGGTCGTGACGCATGAGCGCATCAGCGATGGGAGGCGAAAGATCAAGATCCCGAATGCCGCAGTTGCGAATGGAGTAACGGTGATGAACCCGTTTCAAATGCTCAAGGCCGAGCGGGTCAGGTTCGTCCTCGCAGACAGCTGAGCCTGCGAGGGCAACTCGACGCGCTGCGCTCACGTGCCAAGCTGTCACCATCTACGAAACCTTGCGGACTCGGAACACATGAACGACACCTCATCCACAACAAAGAATCACGCCGCGTTCATTTGGAGCGTTGCCGATCTGCTTCGTGGTGACTACAAGCAGTCGGAGTACGGCAAGGTGATTTTGCCGTTGACGGCTGCGGCGGTTCGACTGTGTGTTGGAGCCGGTCAAGCAGAAGATGCTCGACACCTACGCCCGCATCGAGGGTCGGGTGGAGAACTTCGGTCCGGTGCTGGATGAGCTGACCGACATCACCGGGCTGTGGAACACCAGCAAGTTCGACATCCCGAAGCTGCTGGCCGATGACCGGAACATCGCCGACAATCTGCGGGCGTACGTCGGCGGGTTCTCGCCCGAGGCTCGGGAGATTCTGGAGCGGTTCGATTTCGCGGCGCAGATCAACCGGCTGCAGAAGGCGGGGCTGCTGTATCTGGTGCTCGGCAAGTTCGCCGAGATCGACCTGCACCCTGATCAGGTGTCAAACCTGGGGATGGGCTACCTCTATGAGGAGCTGATCCGGAGGTTCTCGGAACTCTCCAACGAGACCGCCGGTGAGCATTTCACCCCACGCGTTCTCCGGCAAGCTAACCGACGACGGGAAGGAGTGGACCGAGACATCGGTCAACGGGTTCCCCGAATCGGAGACACCGAAGCGGTTCGACACCGACGAATGGCAGATCCTGGTTGTCGCCGAGAAATACCAAACCGGGTTCGATGAGCCGAAGCTCTACGCCATGTACGTGGACAAGACCCTTACCGGGCTCGCAGCGGTGCAGACGCTGTCCCGCCTGAATCGCACGCATCCCGACAAGACCGGCACCTTCGTACTCGACTTCCGCAACACGGCCGAGGACATCGCCGAATCGTTCGCCCCCTGGTTCATCCGCACCCACGCTGCGCCGACCGATCCGCACCTGCTGTACGACACCCACGCCGAACTGTGGCCGTTCGACGTGCTGCGGCCAGAAGAAATCGAAACGATGTTCGGCCTACTGCTCACCGACCCGGAGAAGAATCACGAGCGTATTCACAGCGTCATGCAACCGGCCTGCGACCGAGTCTGGGCGCTCGACGAAGAGCGGCAGGACGCCTTCCGAGACGTGCTCAACACGTTCACCCGCATCTACAGCTTCCTGTCGCAGGTGGTCTCGTTCACCGACGTGAAGTTGGAGCGCGATTACCTGTTCTGCCGCCGCCTGGCTCAGCTGATCCGTCGGGAGTCCGTCGGCAGCGTCGACCTCGGCGACTCCGTGGAACTGACCCACCTGCGGATGGAGAAGCGATGGGAAGGAAGCGCCTCTCTCGATGATGCCGACGGTGAAGTGGTCACCATCTTCGGCGGTGCCGGTGGCCCGATGAAGGCCGAAGAAGTGCCGCTGTCCGAGATCATCAAGCGCATCAACGACCGCTTTGGCACCAACATTTCAGAGACGGACCGCCTCTTCGTCGACCAGATCCGTGACGACTTGGTGGCCGACGAGACGATTCAGATCCAGGCGCTCGCCAACAGCGAAGAGGCCTTCGGCGTCGGCTTCGACAAGACCTGGACGGGCGCGCTCACTGGCCGGCTATCAGCCAACGAGTCATTCGCGTTCCAACTGCTGGACAACGCCGAGCTGCGTGAGGCACTCATCGAGGAGTACCGGCCCGACATCTACAAGCGAGCCCGCGTCGCCCGGCAGCGCACCTGCCCGATCGGCGAACTCATCAAGCCAGATGGCGAGACCCGCTACCTCGAATACAAGTCGACCATGCGCTGGGACGTCCGCAAGGGCGAGAAGGCCGCCTACATCGAGGACTCCGTCGTGAAGACCATCGCCGGGTTCGCCAACAGCCCTTACGGCGGCACGCTGCTCGTCGGCGTGACCGACGACGGCGGCATCTACGGCCTGGAACCCGACTACGCCACCTTCTCCAAGCGCACCGAACGAGGCGATCGCGATCTGTGGGGCCAACACCTTAAGAACCTGCTCGACCGCCTCGGCAAGTCGGCCGCAGCACTGGTGGACTGGGAATTCTTCACGGTTGACGGCGAAGACATCTGCCGCATCGACATCGACGCGTCCGACCACCCCGTCTACGAGACCAAAGGTGGCCAACAGATGCTCTGGTGGCGCACCCCCGTCTCTACCGACCGCATCGACGGCGAGAATGAACTCGTCCGACTCATTGCCCGAAGGTGGGTGACTCGCAGAGAGGCCCGAGGGCCTCGCGGCAAAAGTCGCAAAGAAGCGGAACGAAACAAAACCTTGGCCACTAGAGATGGCCCTTCGCCCGAGAGGATCGCTGAGTTGTCGATGACTTCTTCCCATGTACGGCGCACGGCCGGTGATTGCGTCTCGTTCTTGCGGGCCTCGCTGGATGGCGATTGGAATGCCTCCGTACCGGGTCTTGACTTCTCGATAACAGGGGTCGTGGCCCACGTTGCTGAGACGTGCCTCTGGTACGCAATTGACCTTGCTGCCGCTGGCAAAGATCTCGCGTCGGTCGAACATCGAGTGAAGACAGACACCAGTCCGGCCGATATCGTCGACACTCTTGCTGCCTACGCGGAGGTCATCGCAGCGGTGATCGAAGCGACACCACGTACTGCACGCGGCTTTCACCCTTTCGGTATGGCTGATCCATCCGGTTTCGCTGCGATGGCGTGCGATGAGATGTTGATCCATACCGACGATGCCGCTCGTGGCCTGGGTCTGGTCTTCCGCCCGGACTCGGATCTTGCTGCGGAAGTTCTTCGCCGTCTGTTCCCGTGGGTCACCAGCATCACCGACCCGTGGGAGCAACTCAGATGGGCAAACGGGCGGACCGACTTTGGCGATCAGCCACGATTGAGCAGTTGGGCATGGCACTGTGCACCGCTGGAAGAGTGGGACGGAACCACTCCGACGAGGGCGAGGCGTCCCTGAGCGCGACTCGGCCAGATCACCCGCTCCCCTAGTACCCTCACTGGCCGAGATGGGTTCATTGGTTGCGCTGCCGAAATTGCTGAGGGAGGACCCGGCCTTTTTGCAAGTGCTCGGCCGAAGTCATGCAACCCTTGCGGTGCCCGAGGCGGGTCGGGCGATCGCTATTGCCACGCTGGCAACCATGAGCGATCGACGACCGATCATCGTCGCTATGCCGACATCCACCGTGGCCGCGATACTCGTGGACGACCTCGCGCAGTACATGCCCGATGGCGAGGTCGAGTTGTTCCCTGGGTGGGAGACGTTGCCGTTTGAGCGGGTTTCGCCCAGCGTGGAAACAATGGGGCAACGCCAGCGGGTGCTCCACCGCCTCAAGCACCCGGAGACCACGCCCAAGATCATCGTGGCCTCGGTGCGTTCGCTGCTGCAGCGGCTTGGGCCTCATGTGGAGGACGTTGAGCCAATCACGGTCACACCCGGCGCACGACTTGATCCGGCCGAACTGGCACGGCAACTCGTCATGCTCGGCTACCGGCGTGAGGAACTGGTCGAACATCGTGGCGAGGTTGCGCTGCGGGGTTCCATCGTGGACGTGTTTCCCTCCACTGGCGAAGTGCCGGTGCGTATCGACTGCTGGGGGGACGAGGTAGATCGTCTCAGCGAGTTCTCGGTAGCCGATCAACGCTCCACTGAAGACCTCGAACGGATCGAGCTCTTCCCGGCCCGCGAACTGTTGCCGACCGACGACGTCAAACAGCGGGCAACCGAACTGGTGGCCAAGGAACCTTGGGGTCGCGAGCAGTGGGAACGACTCGCCGAGGGCACCTTCTTCGACGGGATGGAGAGTTGGCTGCCGTGGCTCAGCGGCGACGAACATCTGCTCACCGACCGATTGCCCGAAAACGCCCAGATCCTCCTGGTTGAACCGAGCCGTATGCGCGATCGCGCCAACGATCTGATCGCCGAAGAAGTCGACTTGGCGAAGTCGCTCGCCACGACGTGGGGGGCCGACACCGAGACATTCCCGCGTCTGCATGTCGACCCCGATCGCATGCTCAAAGGCACCGCCAACAACGCCTGGTCGCTCGTGAATGTGCCCGAGAACCCCGATACTCCTACCGTCACTACCAGCCTGTGGGCACCTGTAGCTGCAGGCGGCGGCGAAGTGCTCGTCAACCGGGTGAAGAACCTGCTGCAGGACAAGGTGCGGGTCATCGTGTGCGCCGACGGCTACGGGTCGGCCGAGCGCATCGCCAACATGCTCAGCGAGCACGGCGTGGACCTGCCCGTACTGGCGAAGGGCGACCTAAGTAAATCTGGCATCACCAGCGCCACCATCCACGGCGGCGCCATTTTCGGAGCCGCAAAACTGGCGATTCTGGCCGAGGCCGATCTCACCGGACGACGCCGCTCCCACAAGGCGCCGAGACCACGAAAACGTCAGGCTGCGGGGTTCTTCGAAGATCTCAAGGCCGGCGATTACGTGGTGCACTTCCACCACGGCGTGGGCAAGTACGGCGGCATGGTAAAGCGCACCATCGGCGGTACTGAGCGGGATTATCTGCTGCTGGAATACAAGGGCGGCGACAAGCTCTACGTGCCGTCCGATCAGATCGACACCGTGCGCCACTACGTCGGTGGCGAGTCACCTGCGCTGCACCGTTTGGGTGGCAGTGACTTCGCTGGGGCCAAGGCACGCGTGAAGAGTGCGGTTGTCGAAATAGCCCAGGAACTGGTGGTGCTCTACCAGACCCGCACCAACTCGGTCGGCCACGCGTTTGCCGAGGACACGCCGTGGCAACACGAGATGGAAGAGTCGTTCGCCTTCATCGAAACGCCCGATCAGATGAAGGCCATCAACGATGTGAAAATCGACATGGAACTGGCCGCACCGATGGATCGCCTGGTGTGCGGCGATGTTGGTTTCGGGAAGACCGAAGTGGCGGTGCGGGCCGCGTTCAAAGCGATTCAAGACGGCAAGCAGGTGGCCGTGCTGGTGCCCACCACGTTGCTCGCCACGCAGCACTTCAATACCTTTGCCGACCGCTTCGCCAGCTACCCCGTGCGGGTCGAAGTGCTGTCCCGATTCCTCACCGCAGGTCAAGCCAAGAAGGTGCTCACGGCGTTGGCCGAAGGCGAGGTTGACCTCGTTGTGGCCACCCATCGCATCTTGGCTCAGGACGTGAAGTTCCGCGACCTGGGCCTGTTGATCGTGGACGAGGAACAGCGCTTCGGGGTGCAACACAAAGAGTCGATGAAGAAGCTGAAGACCAACGTCGACGTGCTCACCATGTCGGCCACGCCCATCCCCCGGACGCTCGAGATGAGCCTCACCGGCATCCGCGACCTGTCGCTCATCCAGACTCCCCCGGCCGACCGTCAACCAATCCTCACCTTCGTCGGCCCGTTCGACAACAGGGCCGTGGGCGAAGCCATCCGTCGCGAACTGCTCCGTGAGGGTCAGGTCTTCTACGTGCACAATCGCGTGGCCGACATTGAACTGAAGGCCGCCGAAATCCAAGAGCTGGTGCCCGAAGCGCGTATCGCCATTGCCCACGGGCAGATGGACGAAGGTTCGCTCGAACAAATCGTGTTCGACTTCTGGCAGGGCGAGTACGACGTGCTTTTGTGCACCACCATCATCGAGAGCGGCATCGATATGCCGACCGTCAACACACTGGTTGTCGATCGCGCCGATCGTCTCGGTCTCGGCCAGCTCCACCAGTTACGCGGACGAGTCGGTCGCAGCGGTCAACGCGCCTATGCCTACCTATTCCATCCGCCTGACCAAACCCTCACCGAGCAGGCCTACGAGCGACTTAAGACCATAGGTGAAGCCACCGAGCTGGGAAGTGGTTTCAAGATCGCCATGCGCGACTTGGAGATCCGCGGTGCCGGCAACCTGCTCGGCACCGGGCAGAGCGGACATGTTGCCGCGGTCGGTTACGACCTGTACTGCCAGATGGTGAAAGAGGCCGTGGCCGAGATGAAGGGCGAAGCCATTAAGCCCCCCGCCGAAATCAAGCTCGATGTCCCGACCGATGCCTTCCTGCCCAAGGACTACGTGGAGAAAGAAGAGAGTCGACTTGAGGCGTACCGTCGCCTCGCCAATGTCACGACGCATGCCGAAGTCAGCGACATACGCGCCGAGTGGGAGGACCGCTACGGCCCCGTCCCGAAGGAAGCCGAAGCTCTGCTCACCATTGGCTCGCTCCGGGCCGAGTGTCACCGGTTGGGCATCAAGGAGCTGGCGGTGACATCTCGCGATGTTCGCCTCATGCCGCTCGAGTTGAAGAGCAGCGAGGAACTACGACTCAAGCGGCTGGCCAAGGATCACATCTTCAAAGACGCAACCCAGCAGCTCGTCTTGCCCCTGAAACGCGGCGTGGAACCAGCTGCCTTCCTGGTGAAGTTTCTGCAGGAACTGATCCCGCCAGTTTGAATGTGATCGTGAATCAGATCGTCTGATCCTCGGCTGGTCGCTCCGGGCTTTGGCAAGAAGCTCGCTTTTTCGCGCCGCTCGATCTCAAGATCCACCCTCAACGATTCCCTTCGTTGTCGCTCGTCGTTTACGTTCGGCCCGTGCCTCGCAAAGACAGCGCCAGTGACAACGGCTTCCAAGCGTTGGAGTTGGCGGTCCTCTTCCCCATCGTCATCCTGTTCGCTCTGCTGGCCGTTGGTGCCGGGCGTAGCTTCTCAGCCAGGAATCAGGTGCGCTTTGCCGCACAAAGCGGTGCACGAGCCGGCTCGCTGGTCGGGCCGGCGGCCGCGGCCGGGCAGGCCAGCGCGCAGGCCCACCTTTCCCTCAGCGAAGGTACCGACTCCTGCTCCGGTGCCCAGGTATCCACCGCTGTCAGGGAGCTAAACGGCATGACCTTCGTGGCCACGACGGTCACCTGCACCATTCTCGTCAGCGACCTTGGTCTGAAGTTCAGCCAAACGGTGTCGGCGACAGCGGAGGAAGTTGTCGATCTGGAGAACCTCCCCCGTTAGCGCGACGGAACGCGCGAGAGGTGGATTGGTGCGGCGGCTACTAACCTGGTCTCCCGTGAACCGACCCCTTCTTGCCATCGCTGGCGCAGTCGCTTTGGCGATGGCCGTCTCCTCGTGCTCCACCACCAATCCTGATGCAGCCACGGTGAACGGGGTGCACATCAACCGCACTGCGTTTGAAGCCGACATGAACACCCTCGCCAAGAACGACGCCTACGCGAAGGCCAACGAGGCCGCAGCCGCCCAGGGCGCGCCTGCCATCGCTGGTGATACCAAGGGTTCGATCAGCACCGCGTTCGCCGGAGCACAGCTCTCCAATCTGGTGTTGCTCGAGTTGGTTCATGCCGAACTGGGCCGCCGCAACATCGTTCCCGACGCAGACCAGACGACGCAGGGAGAACAAGTGGCACAGGGCATTCTGGCCGTTGGTGACCCGGGGGTCTGGACCTCGCTGCCTGCCGATCTGAAGACGAAGTACAGCCAGAAGGGCGCCGAGTACTTGGCCCTCCAGAAGGAACTCAGCCCGAAGACCGACGAAGAACTGCTTGCGATTTTCGCATCGGTGCAGGATCGGCTGCCGCTCTGTGTGAGCCACATCCTGGTCGCGACCGAGAACGATGCCACCGCCGTGTTGGATGATCTGAAAGCCGGTAAAACGTTCGCCGATGTCGCCAAGGCCCGCTCCACGGACCCGGGCAGCAAAGACAGCGGCGGCAGCCTGATCGACCCACAGACCGGCCAGTGCCCGACCACCGATTCACTTGACCCCGACTTCGTGGCTGGCGCAAAGGCAGCCAAGGAGGGCGAGCCAACCGCACCGGTGAAGACGCAATTCGGCTTCCACATCATCAAGCTCGACAAGCCGCTGCCCACCATTGAGAGCCTGCGCGACAACCTGGTCACCTACGGCGGACAGCAGTCGTTGCAGCAGTTCATCGACAAGTCCCGCAAGGAAGCCGTGGTCACCGTCGATCCGCACTACGGCATGTGGGACGCCGCCAGCGGCGGCATCGTGCCCACCAAGGCAGCGGGCACCACGAAAGAAGGCGCCGTCACGACGGCACCGAACGCAGGGGTGTTAGTACCGGGCGCCGACCCCGCCACCGCTCCCGTTTCCACACCCTGATGCACGCCCGACCCCGCGTGGTCGTGGCAGGCATCGGGCCAGCTGGTCCCGACCAGGTGACCATCGAAGTACTGGCCGCAATCGAGCGCATTCCTCATCGTTTCCTGCGCACCCGTCGCCATCCGGCCGCCATTGTCGTGGGCGAGGCACGGACCTTTGACGACGCCTACGAACAGGCCGACACCTTTGACCAGGTGTACCTGTCGATCGTTGAAGATGTCGTTGCAGCTGCAACGAAACACGGCGAAGTGCTCTACGCCGTCCCCGGCTCTCCCCTCGTGCTGGAACGAACTGTTCGTTACCTACTCGCCGACGAACGGGTCCATGTCACCGTGCTGGCCGGTATGAGCTTTCTCGACATCGCCTACGCCCGCCTGAAGCTCGACCCGATTGAAGCGCGTCTCACGCTGATAGACGGACACCTGTTCACGACCGCGTCGGCCGGATGCGACGGACCGATGCTGGTCGCCCACTGCCACAACCAGCGGGTGCTCTCCGACATCAAACTGGCGGTTGACGACGGTCCCGACGTCACGGTGCTTCAACGCCTCGGTCTGCCCGACGAACGGGTCGTTACCGTGCCATGGGCCGAACTGGATCGTGAGATTGAGGCCGATCATTTGACGTCGATCTTCATCCCAGCTCTGTCCGCGCCGGTTGGTTCATCGTTACTGGAATTCCACGAGACGGTCCGACGGCTGCGAGAGGAGTGTCCGTGGGATCGAGAGCAGACCCACCACTCGTTGTTGCAGTATCTGCATGCCGAGACCAACGAGGTAGCCGAAGCCATTGCCCTGCTGGGTAACGATGGAGAGGGAGACGAGGATTTTCTGGGTGAGTTGGGCGATGTGCTGTTG
>JAYTKG010000154.1:0-12380 GCA_043730435.1 Acidimicrobiia bacterium
CGAATCCTTCGGGACTCGACCGCCGTAGAAGAGCCCGGTCGTGCCATCATCGCCGACCTTGGTATAGATCTTCTCTCGCGCCATAGGGGTATCACGCTACACAATCAACTCTGTCATACCCCCCTGTCAGAGTGACGGTATGACAACAACACCGGCAAACCAGCGGGGAGAGCAGCTCACCCTCAACCTTGTAGACCATCTGCCTCCGCGGTTGCGGGTGAGCGCGCAGACTCGAAAGGTCGGTCAGCGCGGCATCGCCGCCGTGCGCGCCGTGCTTGCCGAGCAGACCGCTCGCCGCGACCAGGCAGTGGCCCGCTCCGCACCCCGTCCACACCGACGGGCCGCCTAGGGCTACGCCAGTTGCAAGAGTGGGTCTTCGCGACGGCCGCGTCGAACCCAACCCACTAGCCCAAGGCCGAACAGCACGCTCAGCCCCAGTCCCGAAAACAACGGTGCGTTGGCGGTGGTAAGCGGGCGTACCGACTGCGGGCTGGTGCTCTTCACTTCGAGGCCTGCGGTCGGGTTCACCTTGGGCCGCACGAACGAGTCAGCGGTCTTGACGAACGCCGTCGGATCTGCGTCGGACGAATAGGCGGCCATCGTGATTACCGGCACGTCATCGGACACCGCATTTACCACTGTTGTGACTTCGATGCCTACCGACTTGTGGCCCTGAATATCATCTACGTAACACAAGACCATTCGTAGCGAGATTCCGCAGTGTCCCTGCGTTGACTCCGCCGCCACAAGGCGTTGGCCCACCGGAATGTCCTGCACGAAGAAGATGTGCTGGGCGGTCTCGTCTGCCAGGTTCTTGATTTCGGCGTTGAGCACCACAGTGTTACCCAGCTTCTTCAGCGCGCCGAGGTCGCCTACGTCGCGGCGGCTCGTGGCCCGGCCGACCAGCCGGCTGAGACTCACGTTCTGGTTGTTGCCCAGGACTTGGTCATAGGTGCTCGAGGACGCAGTGGCCTGAAACGGCTCATCGATACCGGTGACTGCATTTACATCGATGACCGCCTGCAACCGGAGCGACACTTCGCCGCCGTTCTTGAGCGTGCCAACGTCGCACCTCAACAGTTCACTGGCTCCATCACGCTGACAATCGAGCCCGACGCCGGCTGCGAACAGGCTGGCCAGCTTGGGCGGCACCAGTACCTCGACCTTGGCGTTCCGGGCAAAGGAGGGGCCGTTGTTCTTGACCGAAATACTTACCGGTGTCACCGTGGCCGACCGCACCTCGGCAGGCGCATCGATCGTTACTACCAGGTTGGCTTCGGCTGATACTGCTACCGACAAGGCTGCGTGGTTATTCGGTTCCTGGGGATCTTTAGTGGCCGACGCCAACACGAGCGAACCCTCAAGCAGGCTCGGGTCGGGCGCGTCGCTGGCCACCGGCAGGTCAACGCCGATCGTGATAGTGCTGCCCGGCTTCAGGCGAGCCACACGACAGGTGACGGTCCGGTTGACGATGTCTCCGCAGACCACATCCGCCGCTGACGGAATGGCTCGCATCCCACCAACGACAGCAGTTACGGCGAGGGTTACCTGCACATTCTTCGAAATGGACGGACCGAGGTTGGTGAGCTCGATGGTCGTTGCGGTGACTTTGCCGGCCACCGCAGCCGGGGGTGCATTCCAGCCGATCTTGAGGTCGGCCCGGGACAGCACCGTGATTGTGCGCCGGTCGACGACGGGCGGCCTGTCGTTCCAGGTGAGCGTGCTGCGGTAGGCCAGCTTTGCGTTGTCTTCAAGGTCGGCGTCACTGGTGAACCGAAGATCGATTGTGGCCGACCCGGCCGGGTTCATTGGGCCGATGACGCATCGCAGCACGCCTGCGGCGTCGAGCGCACAACGATCCTGCGTTTCAAGTCGAGCGCCGGCGGGCAAGTCAATGACCACAGTGACGTTGCTGGCGTTCGAGGGCCCAGCATTGGTGACGGTGTAGCGCAGCCCGAAGGAGTTCCCGGCCACCACCGATTCGTCCACTTCGCCATCGGCAGTCACGTTGGCCACGACCTGTATACGGGCCGAGATCTCGGCGGCGTGTTCGGACTTGTCGGTAGAATCGATGGCGACCACTCGAAGAGAGAACAAGGCGCCCTCGAGCAACGCTGCAGACGCCGTACCGAACACGGTGATACGGGCACTGCCATTGGAAGCGATAGGACCCGTTGAGCACACCCAGGTCCGGCCCCCGTCGTCGGCACATCCGTTCGGTGCGCCGCCGGCGAAGCCGTCGGGCGGGCGGATCTGCACGGTGGCTCCGTCGGTCCTGGTCTTGCCCGAGTTCGTGATGATGATCTCGTACGACACCGGCCCGCCCGCGGTGATGATGTCACTTGGACTAGATGACAAACTCACGGCTAAAAGCGACGAAAGCGATACGCCGCCATCAACGGAATCGAAGCCGACGTTGTTGGCGAGTTCCGTGTCGAGGGTGCTGGCGGTGACCGACGCTTTCACCGACACACTTGAGGCCAACGGAGCGTCGGGCGATGTGTCGCCCGCTACGGAGAACGTGAGGGTGGTTCCAGCTCGAATGGTGAACGGTCCGCACGTCGGCGATCCGCCGGTAGTTGTGCAAAGCGATGAGGGGGAGCCGTCTTCTCCGAGCACGATCACCCGTTGCAGGGCGTCCGATACAGCGAGCACCATCGTGGTGCCCAACGCGTCCGAAGGGCCATCATTGGTCACTTCGACCAAGAAACTCACCTGCTGTCCCGCAAGCGCTGCCTTGGGAGCGGTTACCGCAGCGCGTACATCGGCGAAGCCGCGAACGGCCACGACGACGGCCGCGGTGTTGTCATCGAACGGGGCAACATCAATGACGGATGTCGTACCGGGAGAAATCTTGGCGTTGGCAGTGACCCCGGCATAGTTGGCACCCGACGGAATGGATCCGCTGATGGTAAGCGCGGTTGCATCCACCCCCACCTCCAGGCCGGAAGTGGAGCAGAGCACCGTGGCGGGACTGGTGACCGAGCAAGGCTGACCTCCGATTGATCCGGCAAGACCGACGAGGGCCTGATCGAGCCTGACCTCGATGTCGACCGCACCCGACGGCGACGGCCCAGCGTTACCTGCCACCAGAGCAAGCGTGAGCTTCTGACCGGCGGTCACCCGCTCGGGGGTATTGACGAACAGGATCGACAAATCGGTGTGGCCGACGACCGAGACCGACTTTGCAACGGCATTGTCCGTCTTGTTTGGATCGCTGGCCGGGTCGGCAAGGGTGAGCTTGGCCGAGAAATCGAGCGTCTTGGTGAGGTCGGCCTTATAGGCGACGACGCCCTTGGCGAAGTCGATCTGCCGTGTTTGTCCCACGGGTATATCGAGGTTCGGGCATTGCAGCGCACCGGTCGGGGAGTTGAACGTGCAGGTGGAGCTGAAGGGCCCGCTGGGTGTTATGGGCCGAGGGGTCAGCGGCAGCACCGCATCGAGTTGTACGCCGCTGGCATCGGTTGGGCCAGCGTTACTGATGAGGATCGAGAATGGCAGCACGTCACCGGCCACGGCTGGTCCGTCGAGTCCGGCGAAGCTCACCCGTAGGTCAGCCTTGTCGAGGGGAGCGCTGGCCGAAGCCCGGTTGTTGGTGGTGTCCTTGTCAAAAGTCGTGTTGGCCACGGTGACGGAGACGTCGATTGAACTGCCGCTGACCGCAGTCGAGAGCAGCCGGAAGCTCACCACAGGTGAGGCCACAGAGGCCACCGGGAGATCGCCCAGCACACAGCTGACGATGGCGCCGGTTAGACGACAGCCGGGAACGAGCACGACTGTGGTCAGATCGGCTACCGGAGGGAGTTGAAATGCCGCCGATCCGGCCGTCGCGGTGTCGGGACCGCCGTTGGTGATCTCTGCCTGGAAGGCCACGGTCCCCCCAACGGTGGGGCGGGCACTAACCCTCAAGCTGACGTTGAGATCCGTAATCCGCTGGACGACTTCGAGTTGATTTGAGACCAGGCTGAGAATGAGGGGCTGGGTTGCGTCGAGCGCGGTAAGTTGGCTGGTGAGGTTGATGGGTGCGCGGGCCAGATCCGGTGCTACGTGGTCCCCGAGCACAATGCGGACGGTGATAGTGCTGGTGCCGCTGAGTGGACTGGGCAAGGCAACCGTGGCTATCGACGCGCCGAGCGTGCCAGCGGCGGTGCCGTTGACCGCCAGACTTCCGGCCACGAAGCGGTGACCTGATCCGAGCGGGAGAGGGATGGACAGAACCGGGCTGGTGACCCCACTACGAAGAGCCGTGACGGTGACCGTCACGTTGATGATGTCGAACTGATCGAGCACCTGGTCGCCGTTCACGTCGGTGTAGCCGGCGCTCATCGCTGACTGAATACAGTCCGATCCGTCTGGGCGGCACTGCGGTACCGGCGCAACCGTTGTGGTGGTTGTGGTGACGCCCGTTGTCGTCGTTACCCCTCCTGCGGTGGTGGTCGCTCCGGCGGCCGTGGTGGATGGCCCCGCCGTGGTGGATGGCCCCGCCACCGTCGTCGTCGTGGGCGCGTTCGGGTCGATGGTTGTGGTCGGCGCGTTCGGGTCGACGGTCGTGGTCGGCGCGTTCGGGTCGACGGTCGTGGTCGGCACGTTCGGGTCGACGGTCGTGGTCGGCACGTTCGGGTCGATGGTTGTGGGATCGCCAACAGCAGCCTGACTTTGGCCAGGAGACGAGAGCATCATGCCGACCAGTAACAGCGAAACGGCAAGAGACCCGAGGAGGCGCGGCGCAGACTTGGCGCTCGTCCATTCTCGTTTCAGCCGATCCGGTACCCACGTTGCCTGCACTACTTGCCACGCCTATCCGCGACCGGTGTCGCGTCGTCGTTCTTCCCAATCATTCTCGCATTGCCACCCGCTGCAGCAATACCGCCGAGGATTCTAAGGCGAGTCTAGGCAGGAAATAGGCCGAATGGGCTACGAGTTAGTGCGGACGCAGCGCCCGGACCGCCTCAAAATAATCGAACGGGGCGAGCGGTAGCAGGGCCAATGCGGTGGTGGTGACTCCGTGATCAACATAGGACTGGATCTGGGTCCGGCACGACTCGGGTGAACCATGCACAACCAGCGCGTCGACAACTGCGTCGGGGATGGCAGCCAACGCTGCCTTGCGATCTCCGGCAGCCCACGCTTCCCACATACCGCCCAGTTCGTTTTCCCGGCCAAGCCACCGATGGAACGCGGCGTAGACCGGCACGTTGAGGTAGGCGGCGATGGCGAAACGGGCGGCCTGCCGTACCGCATCGGTATCCTCACTGGGGCAACAAAAGATGCGACACACCACCTCGCGCTCGGCACCATTCGCTGCCCCGCTGACCACACCAACCACCTTGGTGACGTCCTCGGCCGAGAGCCAGTTGATGATCACCCCGTCGGCTTCCCGCCCGGCGAGGCGCAGCATTCCCTCCCGCAGACCCGCGATGAGCAGGGCTGGTGGCACCTCGGGGCGGATACCGAGGCGGAAGCCGTTCACCGCGAAGGTGTCATACGTCTCGGTGACCTTCTCCCCCGTCAGGGCGGCCCGCAGAAAGCGCAACATGTCCCGGACCCGCTCGTACGGTTCAACAAACGGCACGCCATTCCAGCGCTCGACGATGACATTTGAGGATGATCCGATGCCGAATGCCACGCGACCGGGCGCAGCATCGGCCAGGGTGGCGGCGCTTTGCGCCATCAGGGCCGGCGCCCGAGTGAAGGCCGGCAGGATGGCCGTCCCTAACCGAAGCCGGGGTTCCCATGCCGCCGCGAGCGCCAGGGGCGTGAGTCCGTCGGCGCCATCGGATTCGGCCGACCAGATATCGGTGTAGCCAAGGTCTGCCAACTCCCGAAGCCGTTCCCCGTGAGAATGCAACGGGCCGGGTAGCGGAACGGTGAGGCCATAGCGCCGAGGAACGGTCATTCCTCAACCTCCTGTTGAGGGTGAGACCGGTGGCGAGCGATCACGCTCTGACTGGCTACGGCGAGCAACTGGCCGGACTCGGCGAACATCTTCACCGTCCCGTGACCGAAGCCACTTTCTACAGCGTGGATATGAATATCCACGAACACCCATTCGGTCGGCACCAGCCGAGCGATGCGGATCGTGTTGTCCAAGCTGTTGCCTCCCCCGACAATGCCGAGCGCCTGGCCGATGCCACTCGGTACGAAGTCACCCAGCACGGCGAGGCTGCTGGCATCGAGACCATCGGAGATCTCCGGGATGCGCGCCCACATTTGATAGGTGCCGTTGCTGGGCGTGCCGTCCAGTTCGGCCAGGCTTCTGCCCCTTGCCATCCGCATGTCGAGGCGGTCGTTGATACTGCCGTCGGCGGGCGAGCGCAGTTCCCGCGGCGGACAGGCCTCGGGTGCCAGCACGTCGTCTGGCAACTGTTCCCAGGTGCCCGACTCGTCAAAGGGCCGACGACCGAGCGCTGCGTTCACGGTCAGGATTTCCCGGTTCCCCACATGACCGGTGGCTCGGGCCTGGGTGATCTGGTGGCCGTGAACTGCGATGGTGACATCGATGTCGAGCACCTCGCCGGGTTTCGCGTACGACAGGTACTGAGCGGTCGCCCAAACGCACGTTCGGCCAGTGGTTACCTCCATCGCCGAGATGGCCGCGCCGAGAGCGCTCCCCCCGAACAGAAATCCATGGCCGGTGCACAACCCTGGCGTGACGTCCATCGTCCAACGAAAGGGATTGTGGCTCGGCGTCAGACCAAGAAAGGTTCGGGCATCCATATCGGAATGGCACTCTAACGATTCGCCGCTACCCGCTATGCAAGCGTGAGGGCCAGCACCTCGGAGGCGGCGGGATTTACAAGCGCGGCACTGCCCACGGTGACGGTTGGGACGATCTCATTGCCGTTGGCTACCGAACGCACGAACGCGGCAGCGTCAGGCTCATCCCAGATATTGACCTCGGTGAAGGCCACGCCCAACCTGGCGAGATCGCGCCGCAGCATTGAACAGAACCCACACCCTGGTCGCCAGTACATGGTGACATCAGTGGAAGCGGCTTGGTCAGGCGTGGTGGTCATAGTGCTCTTTCTCGACGCGGGTCGATGAACCGTATAACACCCTTCACTGCCTCACTCGGCCGCTACCGCTTTCCCTCGTTCGGACTCGCATCGCTCGAACAATCCATCGACGACCCCTCATCTCTGTCACACCCAGACCGTAGTGTGAATGGTGTGAGCACATCATCGGCGGGCACTACTCCGTGGCAGGGCGACGCGTGCAGCCTGGTCGACGCGTTTCGTGAGGGGTACTCCCCCGCCGCCGAGCTTGAGGCCACGCTGTCGGCTATCGACCGCTCCACGCTGAACGCCGTCTGCTTTCTTGATGCCGACGCGGCGCGCCACGCTGCAGCCCACGCAGACGTGACGTTGCCGTTCGGTGGAGTGCCGATCGGGGTTAAGGAGCTGGAGTCGGTGCAAGGTTGGCCCGACACCGAGGCCTCAGTGCCTCTGGCCGATCGCATCGCGTACCACACGTCAACCATGATGCAGCGGCTGCGTCATCGGGGTGGCGCAGTGTTGGTCGGCCAGACAACTTCGAGCGAGTTCGGTGGCGTCAACCTGACGCGCACCGTGTTACACGGCACCACCCATAACCCCTGGAACCTCGCGCACACACCCGGCGGTTCATCAGGTGGTTCAGCCGCTGCAGTGGCTGGCGGCATTGTCACGTTGGCCACGGCCGGCGATGGCGGTGGGTCGATTCGCATTCCCGCCGGGTTCACCGGCCTGGTCGGGCTCAAGTCCACCTTCGGCCGCATTCCGCGCGGCCCTCATCTTGAGTACGGCAACCTCACCGTCACTACTGGCTGCGTGGCCCGCTCGGTGCGCGACGTCGCCCGGTGGTTCGACATCACCAACGGTCATCACGCGTCCGATCCTTTAAGTCTGCCTGCGGTGAGCGGGTGGGAGGCTGGCCTGGGCTCCAATATTGGCGAACTCCGGGGCCTGCGGGTTGCGGTCGTGGCCGACTGGGGCGGCGCCGTGGTGTCACCGGCCATGTGGGACGTGCTTGAGGTCGCCGCCGGGCACCTCATTGCCGACGCCGGGCTGGTGCGCCTGCACGGCATCGACACGTCGCTGCCCCGCATGGGCGCAGCGTGGTCGATCTCCGGAATGGTCTCTATTCATGCAGCCCTGGCCCACCACTGGCCGGCGTGCCAGGACGTACTCACGCCCGAGATTGCCTTCGGCTTGGCCACCACGGCCGATCGCTACACAATGGAAGCGCGCATCAAGATGGAGCGTCGCCGTCAGGAACTGAACGACAAGATGGCGTCCCTGTTTGATGAGGTCGATATCGTCATCACGGCCAGCAACCCCGACGTCGCCTTTGCGGCCGACGGCCCGTTGCCCGACACCTTCGGCGGCATCGTGGCTGGCATGGGGAACAACGGGCTGCTCACCTTCCCGGCCAACCTGCATGGCAACCCGGCCATCAGCATTCCCGCCGGAACGTCCGGCGGGTTACCCATAGGCCTGCAGGTCGTCGGTCGCCACTTCTCCGAACCTCTTCTTCTCGACGCGGCCTGGCTGGTTGAACGCAACCGGCCGTGGCCACTTACTGCACCAGGAGCACCTCTCTAATGGCCTTCGGTCAACAATCCGGCCCACCCGCATCCCAGAAACAAGTCCAGTTCCTGCTCAGCCTGGTGCACCAGGCCGGACACCTCGACTTCCGTGATGCCCGCGGCCCGCTCGGCCTCACCCAACGCCAGGCTGGCGGAAAGTTCAGCGTGGGTGAAGCAGCCGAACTGATAGACCGTTTGCAATCGGGTGACACCGAACCCAGTGACGCTCCGGCGCTGAGTCCGGCCGCTGAAGTCCGCGCCGCCAAGGCCGACGCCAAACTCGAAACCGAACGCACCATGTTGCTGCGCGGAATGCCCGCCAACCTCCTGGCCGCCGAACTTGAGCGTCGCGATTGGGTCGTCATCCCGCCGGTGTAGAACCAAGGCCACGCGTCCGCGGACGCGTGGCCTGTGCACCAGCTACCGAACTGCAGCCTGGGCGTTGACCACGCCGTAGCCGTAGAAGTTGGTACCTTTGGCGTTCTTCACGCACGTCGCGGGGCCGAAGGTGTCCTCGTAGGTGGCCGGACACGTCTTGGGCGTCGCGGTGCGGAACAGGCGAGCTGAGACCAGACTCGGGTCCATGCCGAGACCACCATCCGGGCTGACGGCTCCCGAACTTGCTGATGACCAGGGCGGCCACACCGGCCACGTGGGGAACCGATACCGACGTACCGATCTGGTACACGTACTAGGCGCAGGTTGCACCCGTGCATGAGGTGAAGACCCGTGGATCGGTCGGAACACCGTCGGCATCGATCAGGCCTAGGTTGAAGGCGCCGTCGCGGGAGATGGCCTGGACGACGCGGTTGGTCGAGTCGATCGGTCCGAAGACACCGGGCACGTGGAACACATCACCGCTCGGTGCAGCCAGGTCGACGGGCCGACCGTAGTTGGAGAGATCGGCCTTAATACCGTCGATGTTGGTGCCGCCGACGCCGATCACACCGGGTGCCATGACCGGCAGGTAGAAGCACGAGTTCGGGTCGATGGTGCGGTCGTGCGGAATGCCCGTGGACGGGCTGCTGAAATCGACTGAGGTGTGATCCATGTCGGTGTTCTCGTTGCCAGCGGCGGCAACCATCGTGACACCGCGAGAGCGAGCGAACAGCACGGCGCGCAGCACCGCGGCAATAGTCGCGCGCTGCTCGGAACGCTCGGCGGGCGTGTCGGCCGCGTTGTTGACACAGTTCCAAAGCCACGGGTCGATCGAGAATGCCAGCGTCACGACATCAATGCCGTTACGGGCGGCATACGTGAGTGCATTCACGACCGGCTCCACCAGCACATAGCCGCTTCGCTGAGCCGCCCGCAGATCGACAAGGGTCACGTTCGGCGCTACGCCGGCCATGCCCAGCCCGTTGATAGGAGCCGCCACCAGGGACGCCATAGCGGTGCCGTGTCCGAATGGATCGGTGCCGACCGGTTCAAGAATGCTGTCGCCATCGAGGGCCGGGATGTTCGGCGCAAAGTTGCGGGACGCGGCGAGGTCGAGGTTGGGTGCGACGTCGGGGTGGGTTGCGTCGATGCCCGAGTCGATGATGCCGACCTTTACCGAGCGCGAGCCACGCTCGATCCGGTATGACCCGGTTGGAGTGGCCCCGATCTGCGCCATGTCCCACTGCTGACCGGCGAGGGGCTCGGCACCCGCTACGGGGGCGGGCGCCGCATTGGCCGACGCGACGCCGCCAACGGCACCCGGTCCCTTGCGGAGTTGCGGTGTGCCGGTACGGCCGATGGCGATGTTGCGGGTCACGCCCTCGACAGCGGCATCGTTGCTCAACTGTTCGGCGAAATCGGTTCGTGTTGCCGTGACAGTGATCATCGAAACATCCTGGTTGCTTCGAATGACGGAGCCGCCCAAACGTTGCGCTGCACTCGTGGCGGCGGCAAGCGTTGATCCAGACCGAGCCAGTACGACGTAGTCGACCGGTGGACCAACGGCTGCGACAGCTGCTTGCGTGGGTGGCGCTACGGCCAGCAATCCACTCAGCGTTACAAGCGCGACAAATGCGCCTGACATCCTGCGAGACATGGTTTACGCCTTTCGCCCCTTACGGGGGATTCCCCAAGTCGACGATGATAGTTTCGCCGAGGCCGCGTAGGCATAGGTCCTCAGACCCGTTCACAGCGCGTGAGCAAGACCGCTAACCAGGCAGCGTCTGCTTCACGGACAGAACAGGGGCGAACAAGTCGCCCAACTCGCGGACGCGGGCCATGACGTCTTCGGCATCGAACACCAAAGGGTTGGCCCCGCGCGCAGCTTCCTCTATCTCGTCCCAACTCACCGGGGTGGACACGGTCGGCCGCTCGCGGGCACGTAATGAGTAGGGCGCAATGGTGGTCTTGTGGCGGGAGTTCTGGCTCCAGTCAACGAAGATTTTGCCGGGCCGCACCGCCTTGGTCATCACAGTCAGGTAACGCTCGGGCGTACGCCGTTCCAGCACCTGGCCGATGGCCAGCGCAACGTTGCCGGCCTGTTCGTGTGTGCACTTCCCGTTCACGGGCACGTAGAGCTGGATACCTTTTGAGCCCGACGTTTTGCACCAGCCCTTCAGCCCCGCCGCATCCAGCACCTCGGCCACGTCGAGCGCCGCCTGCGCACATTCAACCGTTGCCGCGGGCGCGCCAGGATCAAAGTCGAAGACCACGGCGCGGGGCCTCTCCAAATCCTCCGCGAGCGCCATCGGTGCGTGGAGTTCGAGCGCGGCAAGATTGGCCGACCACACCAGCGCGGCTGGTTCGTTTAGTACGCAGTACTCGATCACGCCGCCGCGATCACCCGGTCCGGCGGCCACGGGCACCCACGGCGGCCGATGGCCGGGGCAACGTTTCTCGAAGAAGCCTTGCTTGTCCACACCATCCGGGAATCGTTTGAACGTCAACGCTCGACCCGCCAGGTGCGGCAGCATGAACGGTGAGACCGTCATGTAGTAGGTGATGATCTCGGCCTTGGTAAAACCGGTGGCCGGGTACAGCACCTTGTCAGGGTTGGAGATGGTGAGCGTGCGCTCGCCCACCTGCACGACGGGCATCAGGCGTTATGCGGACTTCTTCTTGCGGGCGGTTGCCAACTTTGTGGGCGGCGACACCGCCTCTTCCTCGGCCTCATGGGTGCTCGGATGACGCCCACGCGCCTGCTTCGCGGCCTTTACGCTCGCCTCAAGCGCAGCCATGAGGTCAATAACCGCGGGCGACGACGACGGACGTTCGGGCATGGTCAGTTCTTCGCCGGCTGCCTTCTTTTCGATGAGATCCATCACCTGAAGACGGTAGGAATCTTTGTAGTGATCGTGGTCGAACGTGCCGGCCAACGACTCGACCAACTGACCGGCCATCGCCAGTTCTTTGTCGCTCACTTCCACACCTTCGAGGTCGGTCATTTCATCGATAGACGACGGATTGACGACCTCGTCTTCGTAGACCATGGTTGACATAACAAGGTGTCCGTCGACCGCGCGAATAGCGGCGATGTACTGCTTGTTGCGCATCACCAAACGCCCGACGCCAACCTTGCCTGCGGCCTCCATGGCCTTGGCCAACAGCACGTAGGGCTTCGGAGCCTTGTCGGGCGCGAGGTAGTACGGGCTGTCGAACAGCATCGGGTCGAGCTCGGCCAAGTCGACGAACTCATCGAGCTCAAGGGCGCGAGTGGCAGCCGGCATGAACTGTTCGAGCTCATCGGGGTCAACCACGATGTAGCGACCCTTGGCGACCTCATAGCCCTTCACGATGTTCTCATCGGGCACCTCATCACCATCGTCGGCGGAGACCTTTTTATACTTGATGCGGGCCATGGAGCGGCTGTCGAGTT
>JAYTKG010000155.1:0-14605 GCA_043730435.1 Acidimicrobiia bacterium
CTTCAACTTGCGCGCTTCTTCGAAGCGGCGGTGACGACCCTTCTTCACGGGGGGCACCCTTCTACCTCATGGCTACGGCACCAGAGGTGACCGCACCGACTCACTGTGACGACATCGTTCATGAGCTTAGTCGGGAAAAGTTCAAAACGCGTGTATCAGCCGACCTGCGGGGCGTTGAGGGCCACCTCAGGGGGTAAATCGAGCAGCTTCAAGCCGCCTTTCCCGTCAAAAGCGAGAGCGGCTTGCCCACTGACCAGTCGTCGGATGCCTTCACCGACCATTTCGGCCCGCCAACCTTCCGCCAAACGCGCCCCGGATGAACCGGCCAGAAGCTCGACAATGTCGGATCGGGTAGCCAAAAGCACCGTGTCGATCCTTTCGTCGCGGGCTAACTGACTGACCCAGGCCGATACCAGCGTGACCGCCGGGCGCAAATGGCGTTCAAGGTCGTTTTCATCCCGCTCGGTGACGGGGCTCGACTGGTCGGCCAGGCCTTCACGAACAGCGGCGAGCAACGACTCACCCACCAGCCCTCGCCCGTGACGTTCGTCGAGACCCCGGGTGCTGCGCAGATCATCAAGCGTCTTCGGGGCTTTCTGGGCCAGACCCAGCACCGCCAGATCGGGAAGCACAAAACGTACGGGCTGATCGATCTCGGCGGCCCGGCGCTCACGCCAGGACGCGACGGATCGGGCCACGTTTCGCGCGGTCCCGCGCAGGGTGCGTACGTCCTTCAAACGGGTCCAGGCCAGCTCGGGGTCGTTTGGACCGGTCGGGCGAATACGGAGCATCTCGCATTCGTCCTGCACCCACGACAACCGACCGATGACTGTGAGCTGCTCGACGAACCGGCGGTAAAGTTCGAGGAGATGCGCCACGTCGGAGGCCGCATAGGTGCACTGGTCGGCGGTGAGCGGACGACGCAGCCAGTCGGTGAGCCGGTCCCCCTTCGGAAGGCGGAAACCGAGTTCGCCCTGCACCAAATTGACCAGGGACGGGGTGGCGTGGCCGAGGAACCCGGCCGCAATCTGCGTATCGAAGAGTTCACGCGGCACGGTGCCACACGATCGCGCCATGACTTCGAGATCCTGCTGCGCTGCATGGAGCACGGCGCAGCCAGGACCATCGAGAATCTCGGCGAGCGGCTCCAAGTTGACTGCAAGGGGGTCGACCAGCGCAATGCCGGTGGGCCAGGCGATCTGCACCAAGGCGACTTTGGGGAAGTAGGTCTTCTCCCGATGGAATTCGGTGTCCACCGCATACAGGGGCTCGTAGCGCAGCGTGTCGACCAGCGCAGCGAGCCGGCTGTCGTCGACGATCATCTCCACGGGAAGTTCCTGGGGTGGTGCCACCGCCTGCAGCGTCACTCTGCGTCCGGACCCGTCACCACGGGTTTACCGGCTGCGATCCAGGCCATTGTTCCCCCGGCCACGTTGGTGACATCTCGACCGTGTTCAGCCAGAAACTCGGCTGCTCGCATTGATCGGCCGCCGGATTTGCAGATGAGAAGGATGGGCTGATCCTGGGGGAAGTCGCCAACACGGGCGGGCAGTTCGCTAAGGGGAACAAGTAGGGCTCCGGGCGCGTGGGCCTCGATGTATTCGTCGGTTTCACGGACATCGAACAGAAGCGCCCCCGCCAAACGTTGCGCTTCTACTTCTTCCACAGAGATCTCACCAATAGCCATTGCCCTTCTACGTTACGTGATCCTCCGGCGAATTGACGTTCCTAACCTCGGCAAAGTCATCGAGAACAAGCTCCAAGAGCTTGAGGGAGCCTAGAAATTCCTGGAGTGATCGGGTTCCGATGGCGAACAGTCTCTCTGCGACGGGGCGGCACGCTTCGGCCCTATAGGCGGCGCACAGGGGCTCGCGTCGATCCGTTTTTGCGACGACTGCATCGATCTCCGGATGCTGGTGCGCCGTTTGGGCGAGACGCCGGACGGTGGCGGCGTTGAGGTATGGCATATCGCACGCGACCAGCACGATGACGGGGTGGCTGGGTTGAGCGAGGACGGTGAGCAGGCCCCCAAGCGGGCCTTCTCCTGGGTACAGGTCCGGTCGGTGGACAACGTCGAAGCCACGATCGGGACCCCCAACGGTGATGACATCGGACGCACCTGCGACCCCCAGGACGTTGATCATGCACGCTGCCATGGCGACACCGCAGTGAAGGGCCAGCGCCTTGTCACTGCCGTACCGGCGGGAAGCTCCACCGAGTAGGACAGCCCCGGCGAACGGGCGATCGGTCATCCCTGGGCGGGCACGCCACTTGGGTCGAGTTGCACCAGGAAGTGTTCGCAGCGCTCGGCCTCATCGGTCTCGCCAATCGCAGCGGCCATGTCGCGCAGGCCGCGCAACGCACGCAGGAAGCCACGGTTCTCCTCGGCGGTCCAGCGCACGTAACCGCTGCCTCGCCAGCCGTTGGCTCGCAGACGATCGAGACCACGGTGGTAGCCAACACGGAACGCGGCGTAGGCCTCGACGTTGTCGCGGGCATGCAACCCGAGCTGGGCCCATCCGTCGAGGAAGCGGGGCCAACGGGCCACAACGGCGGCAATAGCTGCTCGACGTTCGTCGTCCGGGGCAGCCAGTGCGGCGGCGAGTGCCTGCAACGCATCGTGTGGTTCGGTATCGAGCACCGTGGTGGGTGGACCCTGGGGCGTGAGATGCACGGGACGAAGTTCGGACATGGGGCGCAGCGTACTTGCCACCACCGAAGGCGACCGGACCAGTAGCGTCACCGCCATGCATTCGTCCGTATTGGCCCTGACCACCGACAACGTGAAGTCGTACGCCATCATCGCGATCCTGGCGTTCATTGGCATTGCGATCGTTGCGGCCATGGTCGTGAAGGCCATTGTTACCAAGCTGCTCACTATGGCGATCTGCGCACTGTTGAGCCTCGGGATGATCAGCCAGCGCTCCACCGTTTCCAAGTGTGTCGAAGACTGGAAGAAGGATCACCAGAAGACCGAGTGCAGCTTCTTTGGCGTGAAGGTGAAAATCCCGCTCGACCAACTGCAGAAGTCGTAACCGCCTTCATGGAGCTGCTGCTGATTCGCCACGCCCTCCCGGTTCGTCAGGAAAACTCTGTCGGTCCGGCCGATCCCGGCCTTGCTGCTGCCGGAGTTGAACAAGCCGACCACCTCGCGCGGTATCTGTCCACCGAGAAGCTTCATGCGGTCTACTCCAGCCCCATGTTGCGGGCGGTACAGACGGCCGCGCCGTTGGCGGCGGCGCAGGGTATTGAGATGCAGTTGGAAGATGGCGTGGCGGAATTCGATCGTCACTCCAACAGCTACGTGCCCTTTGAAGAACTGCGCAAGGCCAACGATCCGCGCTGGCGTGCGATGGTGCTTGAGGTGCCCGCCGATGCCAGCGAGTTTCGCACCACCGTTGTTGACTCGATTGAGGCGGTGATTGCTCGCCATACCGAAGACAGGGTTGCCGTCGTGTGCCACGCCGGTGTCATCGGCGCGTATCTGGCCGGTGTCCTTGGTATCGAACTGGTGGGACGCAGTTTCTTCTCGCCGAACTACACATCGATCCATCGCGTTATGGCGTCTCGTCGAGGTGGCCGCACGCTGTACACGTTGAACGAGACGGCGCACCTGCGCGGCACCGGGTTGCCCACCGGCCTCTACGACTGAGCGATGTGCTGAACTAGGCCGATGCCGCCAACCGTTTCGGGTCTGCTCAACTACCTTGCCGCGTCGCCTTCCCCGTACCACGCTGTGCGCGAGGCGACCGATCGACTCGACGAGGCAGGCTGGCAGCGGCTGCACATGAGCGACTCATGGATCGATCTTCCCGATCGCGCTTATGTGGCGAATGGCGGCGCGTTGATGGCGTGGAACCGTCCGGCTACGACACCTGTGTCGGTCGGGTTCCGCATCGTTGGTGCTCACACCGACTCGCCTAACCTTCGCCTGAAGCCCCGTCCCGATACGGCGTCGATGGGATGGCGTCAGCTGGCCGTCGAGATGTACGGCGGCGCGTTGTTGAACTCGTGGCTTGACCGCGACCTCGGCCTGTCAGGGCGAGTGGTGACACGGGACGTCACCCACCTAGTGCATCTCAACGACCCCATCGCCCGGGTACCGCAACTCGCCATCCACCTCGACCGAGACGTGAATGAGAAGGGTGTCCAGCTCGACAAGCAGCAGCACCTCACGCCGATCTGGGGTCTGGGGGCAACGACCGAAGGTGACTTCTCGCTGTGGCTGTCGGGTCATCTTGGCGTGCGGTCAGCCGACATTTTGAGCTGGGATCTGATGTTTCACGACGTCACCGCGCCAGCGCTGCTCGGCCCCGCGCAGGACCTGATTGCGTCGGCCCGGCTCGACAATCTCGTGTCGTGCTGGTGTGCGCTGGAAGCATTGCTGGCCGCCGAGCCGACCGACAGTGTTACGCCACTGGTATGCCTGTTCGACCATGAGGAAGTCGGGTCCGAATCTGCGACCGGAGCGGCCGGTCCACTGCTCCAAGCGGTGCTTGAACGACTCAGCCATGCAACGAGCAACGACGCAGCCTTTCGTCGATCAATGGCTGCCTCGGCCTGCGTGTCCAGTGACATGGCACACGCAGTGCATCCCAACTACCCCGAGCGGCACGAGCCCGGTCACCGGCCGCTGCCGAACGCGGGGCCGGTGATCAAGGTGAACGCCAACCAGCGTTATGCGACCGACGCCGTCACCCACGCTATGTTCCTGCGGGCGTGCGAAACGGCGGGCGTGCCGTCGCAAGTGTTCGTCAGCAAGAACTCGATGCCCTGTGGCTCAACCATCGGTCCCATAACCGCCACCCGACTCGGCATCCCGACGGTCGATGTCGGCTGCGCCCAATTGTCGATGCACTCCGCCCGAGAACTCTGCGGCGCCGCCGACCCCGCCATGATGGCCGCCGCCCTCAGCGCCTTCTTTATGGACGCGCGCGGCGCCGTCTAGCGCACGCGTCCGCGGACGCGCTGGCGCGTCTACGTGGTGTAGTCGGCGTTGATGCGGATGTAGCCGTCGGTGAGGTCGCAGCCGTAGGCGGTGAACGAGCCATCGGCAATGGACAGATCGACGTTGATCGCTACCTCGTCGCCCTGCATATAACGCGTGAGTTGGTCGAGGCCGTCTTCACCGACCTGGGCGGGGTAGACCTCTTGGGTACCGAAGCGGATGACGACGCGTTCCTGATCGATATCGGTGTCGTCGCTGCACTTCCCGATCGCCATGGCCACGCGGCCCCAATTGGGGTCGGCTCCGTGCACCGCAGTCTTCACGAGCGGGCTGTTGACGATGGCCTTGGCCACTCGCTTGGCCTGATCGTCGTCACAAGCGCCCATCACGTTGACCACGATGAGCTTCTCGGCCCCTTCGCCGTCACGGGCCACCATGCGGGTGAGCTCAAGGGCCACACGGTGCAGCGCAGCCTCAAACTCGGCAAGATCGACGGGACCAGCGGCCCCGCTCGACAGGATGGCGGCGGTGTCGGACGTGGACGTATCGGTGTCGATAGAAACTGCGTTGAAGGTGCGATCGATCACCCGACGGAAAATGTGGTCGAGATCGTCGGCGGTAATCTGGGCGTCGGTGGTGAAGAGGGTGATGAGCGTGGCCATGTTGGGCTCGATCATGCCGACACCTTTGGCGATACCGACGATGCGCGCCGACCCCACCGATGCAGAGGCCAACTTGGCGAACGTGTCGGTCGTCATGATGCCCCGAGCAGCATCGTCGGCGACGGTACCGGTGGGCATCGGAATGGCCGAGAGATGGGGCCGCAACCGCTCCATTGGATACTGGCGGCCGATCACACCGGTGGACGCGATGAGAATGTCTCCAGCTGCGCAACCCAGCCGAGCAGCGACCGTGGCGACGATCTCCTGCGCATTGGCCATGCCTTGTGCGCCAGTGGCAACGTTGGCGTTCTTCGACAGGACCACGAAGGCTCGCAGCCGGTGGTCGGCGACGTGGCGGCGCGACAGTGTGACGCTGCACCCGGCGAAGCGGCTTAGGGTGAACACCGCGTTGGCGGGCCCGACCTGTTCGGCGGCGATGACCACAAAGTCATCGTCGGTGTTCTTCACGCCGATGTTGGCGACGTAGGAATGAAATCCGTGCGGCCACGCAGTAGTCACGCGCCAACCTTTCGCTGGGCGAGGTCGAAGAGTCGCTGAAGTTCGCCGTGTAGTTGATCGGTGCTCCGCTTGATTCTTTCCCTCGAAATGCGACCGTTCTCATCCAACGTCGGTGCTGGAATGGGCTTACCGATCACCACGTACACCTTCGACGGGCGTATCCACTTCGCGCCTTCGGCCATGGCACGCTCGCTGCCGCCAATGCCAACCGGCACCGTCATAACTTGCGCCTTCGAGGCGAGGTACATCGCGCCGTCTTTCAAGGGGGCAATACTGTCTCCACTTTGCCGGCTGCCCTCGGGGAAGAGAACCAGCGGCTCCCCCGCCTTCAAACGTTCGACCGAGCGGGTGATGGCTTCACGGTCGGCCGTGCCGCGAGCCACCGGATAGCCGCCGAGGGCCGTGAACAGCCATGCGCTGATCGGGTGTTTCCATAGCGAGTCCTTGCCCATGTAGCGCATCCGGCGCTTGGTGCAAACGGCTGCAATGGGCGTGTCCATGTTGGAGCGGTGTACCGGCGCGAGCACAAACGGACCAGACGCCGGAACGTTCTCTAGGCCCTCGACGCTGAGGCGGAACCACAGGCGGCAAAAGACTACGCACGCGTTCCGGCCGAGCCAGTAGGTGGCCAACGCCAGCTTGGTGTCCTTGGCGAACTCACTTTGTACCTTGGTCATGTCCGCTCTTTCAGCAACTGAAGGATTTCTTCCACGATGTCGCTCACGGGTCGATCGCTGGTGTCGACCCGAACCGAATCAGATGTTGCGGTGAGCGGAGCCGCATCACGATTCTTGTCGCGATGGTCACGCTCACGAATCGACGCGATCACCTCGTCGACGTGCTCGCCTGTTTCGGCACTACGGCGGGCGCCGCGCACTTCGGCGCTGGCGGTGATGTACAGCTTGAGGACCGCATCGGGAAAGACAACCGATCCAATATCTCTACCTTCGATTACGCCACCACCGTGGGCTGTGGCCCATGCTCGCTGACGTTCGGCAAGGTTGGTACGCACGGTTGGAATGACGGCCACCTTGCTGGCGGCCTGTCCGGCCTCGGGGCTGCGAATGAGCGAGGTGTAGTCGATACCCTGCACCCACACGTGACCGTCGTCGGTCGTGTCAAAAGACTTGGCAAGCTCGGCGCAGGCATTGTGATCGTCGAAGCTGATGCCGCCGTGCAGCGCAGCAACACCAACCGCACGGAACTGCGCTCCGGTGTCGAGATACGCCAGTCCCAGCCGTGCGGCCAACGCTCGGCCTACGGTGGATTTTCCTGCGCCGGCCGGACCGTCGATGGCGATCACCATCGGCGGGGGCCAAGAATCGGCAGTACGGGTCCCCACAACGAAACCCTACTGGCGGAGAGCTTCAAGAGTGTTCCAAAAATCAGGGAAGGTCTTACCCACACAGTCGGGATCAAGAATGGTGATCCCCGGTACCCGTAAACCGAGCAGCGCAAAACTCATGGCCATCCGGTGATCGTCGTAGGTTTCGATCTCGGCCGAGTGCGGAGACCCGGGCATGATCACCACGCCGTCCGGTTCCTCGATGGCTTCGATGCCGCACCGCTGCAACTCGGTGACTATGGCCGCAACCCGGTCGGTTTCCTTGCCTCTTATAAAACCAATCCCCGTGATTCGCGTCGGCGAATCGGCGAACGGAGCAATGGCCGCCAACGTCTGCGCAACGTCGCTGCAGTTCTGCATGTCTACTTCGACACCGTGCAACTGCGCTGGCCCAACCACCTCAAGGCCTTTGCCGCTATCACTGACGGTGCATCCCATTTGCGTGAGGATGTCGACGAACGAAACGTCGCCTTGCCGTGATGATCGGTGCAACCCGTTCACGCGTACCCGCCCACCGGTGACAGCTGCGGCCGCAAACATGTACGACGCTGCCGACGCGTCGGGTTCCACCTCATAGCGGCGGGCAAGGTAGCCCCCGAACTCAACGTGAAATCGGCTGTCGGTGGCCTGCACGATGTGGCCTCCGAACGCTTCGATTGTTTGCAGGGTGAGATCAACGTAGGAACGGCTCACCAGATCGGTCGTGACCGTTACATCGATGCCGTCGGCGTAGCACGGCGCTGCGAGCAGGAGCCCGGACAAGAACTGGGAAGACGTGTCACCGGCCACCTGCACCACGCCGCCGCGGAACGATCCGCGGCGCACGGTCACCGGCAGGTGATTCGTCTGCTGTTCGGAGCTTACGAGGGCGCCGAGGCTGCGGAGCGCATCAAACTGGCCGGCCATGGGTCGGGCCTGAAGTGGTTCGCCACCCGTCACCCGGTATGGCCCATCGCCAATACATGCGACCGGCGTAATGAAGCGAGCCGTCGTCCCGGAAAGTCGACAGCGCAGCAACGCCGTGGGATTCGGTAGGTGACCGTCGCAGCCGACCACCGTCCAGTTCTCGTCGGTTTGGGTGATCTCGATTCCGAGCGCAGTCAGACAATCGACCATGGCTGCGGTGTCATCACTGGCGAGTGCGCCCACCAGTGTGCTGGTGCCACGAGCCAAGGCTGCGCACACCAACGCCCGATTGGTGTAGCTCTTCGAGCCTGGCACGGTGACCTTGGCATCGATGGGTGACTGGAGAGGTAGCGGCGTTATGCGGTCGGCGGTCATGCGAGTGCCTGCACGCTGGGGCGGAAACCGCGAGCCAACAGGCCGCCGCGGAACAGTTCGGACTGGCTGGCGTCGATGACGGCGATCAGCACACCGCGTCCGCCTTCGGCCGAGTGGAAGACCTCGAAGTCGGAGATGTTGACGCTGAGGTCAGCGGCCAGGCTGAACACCTCGGCGGCAGCACCCGGACGGTCGGGAATGGGCACGCGCACTTCGGCCATGAGCTCGGCATTTGTGACCCGACTGGGGAGGTTGGTGCGAGCATGACGGGCGGCGGACAGAATTGATTCGAGGGTGCTCCGATCGCCCGTGGCCACGACCGATCGCGTCGCGCCGAGTTGGGCGATCAGGCCGTCGAGTACGCCGACGATTGCGTCCCGGTTCTGTTCGCAGATGTCGAGCCAAATGGCCGGATGCCCGGCCGCCACGCGGGTCATGTCACGAAAGCCGCCCGCAGCAAGCCGTAGCAGCGCGGTGTGTTCCTCGGCCCGCTGGTCGGCCAAGTTCATAAGTGTGGCCGCAACCAGATGGGGCACATGACTAACGACAGCGACAACGTCGTCGTGGCGAGCCGGTCCGAGCACCACCACTTCGGCACCCAGTTCGGACGCGATGGACGCAACGGACGCGAACGCTTGGTCACTGGTACTGGCGGTGGGGGTCAGCACCCACACCGTCCCCTCGAACATGTCGGCATCGGCACCGTCCAGTCCGTCCTGTGCGGAACCCGCCATGGGGTGACCACCGACAAAGCGGGGATCGTCCACGACAGCGGCGACCCCTGCCTTCACGCTCGCAACGTCCGTCACGAAACCGGTCGTGGCGGCAAGCGCTTCGGCGACCGCATGTGGAACCGCCAACACCGGAACGGCAACGAAGGTAATAGTTGCGTTTGCAACGAGTCCGACAGAAGCGATAATGCCGAGTTGGTGGGCCCGTGATACCCGACTGGGGTCGCGATCGGTTGCCGACACCTGCCAGCCTCTGGCCGTCAGTGCCTTTGCTATAGAACCGCCGATGAGGCCGAGTCCGATGATGTTGGCCTGCTTTAGAGGGCCTTCACTCATCGCCGACGCCGTCGCCAAGCTTGATCACTCCGTCATAGATCGGCGCGTCCTTACCGGCCTTGACGGTTTCGGACAGCGCCATGACTTCGGCACCCTCCAGCACCCGCCAGGTTCCTGGCTTGAGCGACGTGTCGCGCAGCGGTCCGATACGTACCCGTACGAGGCGTTTCACCGGATGGCCGATGGCGTCGCACATGCGGCGCACCTGCCGGTTGCGGCCTTCGTGGATCACCAAACGCACCATGCCTGGTTGGGGTTGACTGGCCTGGGCGGGAGCGGTCTTGCCATCTTCCAGCTCGATGCCCGATCTCAGCGAATGAAGGTCGGAGGCGGACAGAACGCCGTCGACCTCGGCCAGATATTCCTTCTCGACACCGAAACTCGGGTGGGTGAGGCGGTGGGTGAGATCACCGTCGTTGGTCAGGATAAGCAGGCCTTCGGTTTCGGCGTCGAGACGGCCGACGGGGAACACCCGAACGTCGTCGGGAACAAGTTCCACCACCGTGGGGCGACCATGGGTATCGCTCGATGTGGTGACGACGCCGACAGGCTTGTTCAGAAGGTAATAGACGAGCCCCTGTTTGGTGCCGACCGGTACGCCGTCGATAGTTACCTTGTCGATATCGGCGTGGATACGTCGACCGAGCACCGCAACCTCGCCGTTGACGGTGACGCGGCCGGCTTCGATCATCTGCTCGCAGCTGCGGCGGCTGCCATAACCTCGTTCGGCCAGAATCTTTTGCAAGCGGATACCGTCTGCTGCTGCCTGGTCTTTCTGGATCTCCCAGAGGGGTCGAGTGTCACTCATCTTGTGCTGGTACTTCCGGTGCTGCACCCGCCGCGGGAGCCACAATGGGGACGATACGCAGACCCTGCTCGAGCGCTTCCACCACGTCAGCGCCCGGCACGTATTCGGCCAGCGGCGGCAGCTGCTCAAGCGAGCTCAGCCCCAACTTTTCGAGGAACATCGGTGTGGTGCCCCACAGCAGCGCCTGACCGGGGCCGGGGTCGCGCCCGATCTGATCGACATACCCGCGGGCCTGCAGCGTGCGCAGCACTCCGTCGGGGTCAACACCGCGAATGGACGCGACCTGAGCGCGCGAGATCGGCTGCTTGTATGCCACGATCGCCAAGGTTTCGAGCGCTGCGCCAGACAGGCGGGCAGTCTGCCCTTCTAGGACGAAGCGTTCGACGTAGGGCGCCATGTCCCCGTGGCTCTGGTAGCGGTAGCCGCCCGCCACCTTCACGAGCTCGAACCCGTGACCGGCCTCACGGTAGGCCTCCGCCAGGCGCGTACAGAGCGACTCCACCTTCGTGAGCGGCAACTCAAGCAGTTGGGCCAACAGCGTTGGTTCGACCGGTTCGCTGGCCACCATAACGATGGCCTCGATGGCACGTGCGGCGTCGGGGTTTACCGGGCCGTCAGCCACGGCAGAAGAGGGGTCGGTGGCCATTCGTGTCAGCCTTCGTAGTCATCAATGGTGACGCCGTTGGCGCCTACCAATTCGGTTCCGAGCCAGGCGATCTCGATATCGCCGAAGGTATCGGCCTGCTCCAGGTCGATGTAGCCCTGCTTGAACAGTTCGAGCAGCGCCAAGAAACGCACAATGATCTCCAACCGCTCGGCGAGGCCAGAGGTCAGGCGACGAAAGCTGATGCGTCCGGCGCGTGGAAGTTCGTCCACCAGCTCATCGACGGCCTCAGCAACGGTGAGGCGGATGGGGTTGACATGGAACATGTCGACCGTCGGCACGACCTTGATACGCGTGGCCTTCTCGTAGGCGGCGCGTAGACGGGAAGGGTTCAATCCCTCAAGCGGGTCGGGCGCTAGTTCGGCGAACCGCTCGTCGAGACCGGCGATGCGGGGGAAGCACTTGGCGGCGGTGTCGGCCAGGCTGGACAGCACCTGGGCGACATCTTTGAACGTCTTGCATTCGAGCAGGCGAGCGAGCAGGAGGTCACGCTCCTCCCAGAGCGCCAGCTCGTCGTCAAGGTCGATGTCGTCGCGACCGGGCAAAAGACGACGGCTCTTCAACTCAACCAAGGTGGCCGCGATCAGCAGGAATTCGGTGGCCAGTTCCAGGTCAAGGCTGGAGAGCAGCTTCATTTCCTCGAGGAACGCGTCGACGATCGCGCTGAGCGAGACCTCGTACAGATCTACCTGATCTTTGAGGATCAGGTGCAGCAAAAGATCGAAAGGCCCGTCGTACACGGGGGTGTTGACCTCAACTGACACCCTTCGAGGATACAACTCCCGGCCCCTTCCGGGACGAATACACCCGTGAGCTGCGCCTCTCCCCCGCTACGATCGTGCCGCTATGACGCGTGTGCTCAGCTGTATTCAGCCAACCGGAGACGTCCACCTAGGGAATTATCTCGGCGCGCTCAACCCGTGGGCGGCCAATCAGCACAACGTTGACGCCTTCCACGGCATTGTCGATCTGCACTCGTTGATTTCGGTCCACGACGCAACCGTTCTTCGCCGCAACGTGACCGAACTGGCCACTGTCCTGTTTGCAATTGGCCTCGATCCGGCCGTGGCGACGGTGTTTGTGCAGAGCCATGTTCCGGAACATGCACAACTCGGTTGGCTGATGGAGTGCACCGTCTCGGCCGGCGAGCTGTCACGTATGGTGCAGTACAAGGAAAAGACGGCCAAGTCCAAGGGCTTCATACCGGCGGCCCTTCTCACCTACCCGGCGCTGCAGGCTGCCGATATTTTGCTCTACGACGCTGACGAGGTGCCGGTTGGGGCTGATCAGCGCCAGCACATCGAACTCACCCGAGACGCAGCCATTCGCTTCAACGGCCGCTACGGCGACACCTTTGTGGTACCCAAGTTCGTTGCTCCAGCGGCCGGCGCTCGCGTCATGGATCTGCAGGATCCGACCTCGAAGATGTCGAAGTCCACCGAGAATCAGAACGGCTGCGTGTATCTGCTGGACACGCCGGATGCGATTTTGAAGAAGTTCAAAAGGGCCGTCACTGACTCCGACAACGATGTCTTTTTCGACCAGGAAAACAAGCCGGGCATCTCGAACCTGCTCGAAATCCTGGCCGCGTGCACCGGCGAGAAGCCCGAGGTCATCGCCGAGAGTTTCACCCAATACGGGACGCTCAAGACCGCCGCCGGCGAAGCCGTCATCGAGCTGCTGCGCCCGGTCCAGGCCCGCTACGCCGAACTGGCCGCCGACCCCACCCATGTCGCGTCGCTGCTTCACCTCGGCGCCACCAAAGCCCGCGCCGTCGCAGCCGTCACGCTCGAGCGTGCCTACCGCGCCGCCGGCCTTCTCCCCGCCTGACCGCTTTCGTTCGTCCTTCGTTCTGATGAGGTGAAGGTGGGGCATCTGCAGGTTGCTGACCGATGTTTTCGTTTGGGGTCATCAGGGTGAATGACCAGTCACAGTTCACCCTCACCCGGGATAGCTGGTGAGTTCAGACTGTACGTTCACCCTGATGGACTCAAACAGAATTGGTGGCTACCGCGGTCGAGGTTTCCGTCAGGCCTATTCCCGTCGCTCGCCGGTGACACCCTGGCGGCCCGTTACGGACCAGGCTGGTAGTCATCCATCAGCCGGGCGCCTTCGGCGTCGATGCGGAGTTGTTGGGCGCGGCCGCCTTGCGGGAGGTTGGCGATGATGTGGCCAGCCTGATCGGGCGCGCAGAACGCTGCGACGGTTGGACCCGAGCCCGAGAGCCATGCCGACCATGCTCCGGCCTCGAGGGCGGCTGCTATTGCCAGTCGGCTCGCGGGTGACGCGTTGAGTCGGTAGTCCTGGTGCAGACGGTCCTGTGCCGCGTCACGCAACGCATCGATCTCGCCCGTTGCCAGCGCGGCGATCAGCAGCGCCACTCGCCCAACGTTGAAGGCCGCGTCGCCATGTGGCACCGTTGGCGGCAGTGACCGGCGGGCCGCGTCGGTTGAGGTTTGCGATGGCGGAATCCACACGACCACCGCAGGTTGCACCGGCAAGGGTATCGACACAACTCGTCCTGCTGCCGTCGCAATGCACCCGCCGTAAAGTGACGCAGCAACATTGTCGGCATGGCCTTCCAGCTCAGTAGTCAGGCCAAAAACCTCGTCAGCATGATCAGCCAACTGCACCTCGGTTCCCTCCCGCTGCACCACAGCCGCCAGGCATCCAGCCACGCGCGCCGCACCGGAGAAGCCGAGGCCGCGTCCGGACGGGATCGATGTCTTCGTCGACAGTTCACCGATGCCACCCATTCGGCGAAAGGCCACGACGGCGGGATGTCCCTCGGTCTCCACCCGGCCATCCGAAGCGGGACCAAGACGACAGAGAAACGGCATGGCGAGGGCAAGGCCCAGGGTGTCGAATCCGGGTCCCAGGTTGGCCGAACTGGCGGGGACCGAGATGATCATGGGTGACGAGCCGACACCAGTTCGTTGGACGACGTCACCAGTCGGTTGAGCGCGTCCGCGGCCGCACCACCGTCAAGTAGTGACGCAGCTAGTCCGATGCCTTCCTCCAGTGATGGAACTACGTCAGCCACCAGGAAGCCGGCACCGGCGTTGAGCGTGATGATGTCGCGGTGGGCACCCTTCTCCCCCGCCAGCACGCGCCGGGCCAGCGCGGCATTCTCGACAGGGGCACCGCCTCGTAACGCATCAATGGAAACGCGCGGCAGGCCAAGCAGCGTCGGGTCAATGCTGAACTGACGCCGCACACCGTTGTGCAGCTCCCAAACCGACGACGTTGCGGTCGTGGTCAGTTCGTCGAGTCCGTCGTCTCCGTGCACAATCAGTACGTGTTCGGCTCCG
>JAYTKG010000156.1:0-2717 GCA_043730435.1 Acidimicrobiia bacterium
TGCTCGGCTTTGGCTTCGGCGGCGTCGAGGTCGTCGGTGTAGGCGCCGGTGGAGAGATACTTCCAGCCGCCGTCGCACACGATGAACACGATGGTGCCCTCGTCAATCTCCCCGGCCACCTTCGCGGCTCCGGCCATGGCAGCGCCCGCCGAAATGCCAGCGAAGATGCCACATTCGGACACCAGTCGACGCGTCCATTCCAGCGACTCACGCGGCCGCACCACGCGCTTGCGGTCGAGCAGTTGGAGACCGTGCCAGTTGTCGAAGATCGGCGGCACGTAGCCCTCGTCAAGGTTGCGCAGACCTTCCACACGCTCGCCGAGCGGCGGCTCGATGGAGATGAGCTTCACGCTCGGCTTCACTTCCTTCAGGTACTTGCCGACGCCCATCAGCGTGCCCGACGTTCCGAGGCCAGCCACGAAGTGGGTGATCTCCGGGCAGTCGCGCCAGATCTCAGGACCGGTGCCCTCGTAGTGCGCCATGGGGTTGGCATCATTCGCGTACTGGTAGAGGAACGCCCACTCGGGATGCTCCTCGGCCATCACTTTGGCCCGGGCGACCGCGCCGTTGGAACCCTCGCCGCCGGGCGTCAGGATGACTTCGGCACCGAAGACTTCGAGCATCTGACGACGCTCAATAGAGACACTTTCGGGCATGAGAATCTTGATCGGGTAACCCCGGAGCTGCGCGATGGCAGCCATTGCAATGCCGGTGTTGCCCGACGACGGCTCGATGATGGTCTGGCCCGGCTTGAGGCGACCATCCTTCTCGGCCATCTCGATCATCGATTTGGCGATGCGGTCCTTCACCGACCCGAACGGGTTCTGCATCTCCATTTTGCCGAGAATGCGCACGTTTGGGTTGGGTGAGAGGTTGCTGACATCCACGAGCGGGGTGTTCCCGATCATGTCCAAGACGTTTTCGTAGATGGGCATAACGCCTCCATGGCCACTAATCCCGAGTTCTCTGATCAGAATTGTAGCGAACTCAAACCCAAAACTGTCTACCGCAGCAGGGTGACGGGTTCTTCGTCGACGGTGCCGTCCACCAGGTAGTAGCTGCGTACGACCGGGGCATCTCGCTTCAAGCTGACGATGAGGTAGTGCCAGGCGGGGTCGGGGGCTTGGTTGATGTCCGTGGGGCTGGGGTAGGCCTCGGTGTGGGTGTGGCTGTGCATCACGCCGATGATTTCCAGACCCTGATCCTCCGCGTCACGCTCGGCTCGCAGGTGTTCGCGGCCGTCGATGGAGTACACCTTGGCTGACTTGGCCATGTTGGTGCACGGGTAGAACAGGGTGACATCACCTGTTGCCGGATCGCCGCCCATCAGCCCGCACGCCTCTAACGGATACTGGTCGTAGGCGAGAGCCACCATGCGGGCATGGACGTCGAGCGTGATTCGGATCATCGGGACACGAACGTACCCGATACATTGAACGGCGTTATGGCCTCCCCTGTTACCAAGCCGGTCGCATCCAATCGCAAGGCGCGTCACGACTTCACCATTCTCGACGTGTTCGAGGCGGGCATGGTGCTCATGGGGTCCGAGGTCAAGAGTCTGCGCGACGGTCACATCCAGCTGGTGGATTCCTACGCCCGCATCGAAGGGCGAGGCGAGGTGTGGCTCGACGGCGTCAACATCGCGCCCTACTCACGAGCTCACGGCTTCGGTGCACACAGCCCCGATCGGCGTCGTCGGTTGCTGCTGCACAAGAGCGAGATCGAGCGTTTACGGCATCGCATGAACGTCGAGCGACTGACCCTGGTGCCGCTGTCGATTTACTTCAAAGACGGGCGCGCCAAAGTAGAACTCGCGCTGTGCAAGGGCAAGACCAAAGGCGACAAACGCCAGTCGATGGCCGAGCGCGATTCAAAAGCCGAAATCGCCAAAGCCATGGGCCGCCAACGCAAGGGCATGACCGCATAGCCCACCAACTCGAACCATTTCGCCCTCCAACTCGACCAAATATGGCCGCAGAATCAGGACTAACTGCGAAGTTGGTGGGTGAACACAGCCAAGTTGGAGGGCGGCTGCCGACGAAACCGGCAGTCGAAGTGGCAAGCTGACGTCATGGCGAGGATCGATGACGTTCTTAATGTGTTGCGGTCGCAGCTAGGCAAGCCGTACCAGTTCGGTGTGGTTGTCGATATCAACAATCCGAACCCGGCAGCCTTCGATTGCTCCGCGTTGCCTATGTGGGCGTGCGGGCGGCTCGGGGTCGCCCCTGCCATGCCTCGAACAAGCATGCAGCAGCACCAGCACTTCATCAACAACGGAACGCTCCTCGGCGACATTCGCAGCGACCGAACGGTCGTGGCGCGGGCCATGGGCATTCGGGGATCCCTGATGATTCGATCCCTCATGGCCGACGGAAAAACCGTGTGCGATCCGGGTCAGGCTGACGCTGGTCGAAGCCATATTGCCGTCAGTCTTGGCGACGGCACTGTGCTCGAAGCCCGTGGCGGCGGCAAGCCGGTGAGCATCAACCCGGCGAACCCGCAGTGGCGGCTCTGGACTGCGGCCGGGCTCATCCCGGGCGTCGACTATTCAGCCGGGCCGCCAGGGCTGCCTGGCAACGCCCACGCTCGGGTTGGTCGCCCTCACCTGCTGGCGGATTCGAACAACAGTCCCATCAACTACCGCGGCGCCGATCGTCGCACGTGGGTCGCGCGCATGCAGCAGCACCAGCACTTCATCAACAACGGAACGCTCCTCG
>JAYTKG010000157.1:0-4762 GCA_043730435.1 Acidimicrobiia bacterium
CGCCCTTGCATGGCGGACAGTGCGGTTGGCAGCTCCCGGCGCATTTCTCACGGCGCTCGGTGGTTTGGGGCTTGCTCTTGAGTTGGCCGACTCTGACCGGTGGGTGCCGTTCATCAACGGCGTGGTTTCTAACCTGGTGCTTCTCGTCGCGTGCCTTCTGGCTTCCGCCTTCGAAGCTGCTCGTGCCGATGTTTTAAGCGGCACTTTTGTGGGTATGACTCCTTCTGGGTATGACTCCGAGGCATTCGGAAACCTACCGAGGACCAGATGACGCATGACTAGTTCAACTCTGCACGAAAGGCTCGGGGGAGTTTTTGCCATCGCCGCTGTGATCGACCACTTCAGCGACGCAGTTGTGCAGACCCGATCGTCGGTCAGAAATCACAGAATTCCGCTCTCCGCGAGTGGCACACGAATAATCTCGGCAGGCTGCCAGGGCTCAAATTCATGCGGGCCTTGTGGGTGCGCAACGTTGCCGGTGGGCCCTTCGAGTTTGCAGCCACGAAACCAGGGAGCACTCCCCTCGGTTTGGAAGAAGCGCATCGCGACTTTGAGATGAGGAGTGGTTGATGAGGAAGTTCTCGGTTCGTCCGACGTTCACGTTGAAGGGTCGCACGTTCAAGGGTTTGCGTGGTTGGTCAGGTAAACCGTTGCATCCCCCGTTGACAGATGTGCCAATCGCCGCGTATTTGCTTGCTGCAGGTTTCGACGTCGTGTCTTGGATCGGCGGTGACAATCGTGGGTGGACTCGCGAGTTGTGGCATGCGGGTACGTTCGTTTTCGTCGCTGGAGTAGCGGTGTCGGTGTTCGCTGCGCTCACTGGCTTGTGGGATGCGCGCAAGTCATCGGAGTCGGGTACACAGGCTCGGCGTACGATCAACACCCACGCCACGATCATGATCACCGTCACGGTGCTCGCATTGGTCGATACGGCCTGGAGACTCAACGTCTATGACAGCGAAGTGGTCACGCCGATCGGGATTGCCCTCTTGTCCGTCCTCATTGCGTTGTTGGTATCGGTGGGTGCAATGTTCGGGGGAACTCTGGTGTACGACTACGGATTCAACGTCGAAACGGCCGGCGATTCTGCGGTCTGGCACAAGTCCGAGACCGACGTGTTCCCAGGCCAGCATGACACGACGGAGGCTTCTTCGTGACCAAGCTGCACCGCCTATTCGACGAGCAGGGTCAGAGCGCGTGGCTCGACAACCTGACGCGCATGTCGCTCCACGATGGCACCCTGGCCCGTTTCGTGGACGACGGAATCCGCGGGGTCACGGCCAACCCGACCATTTTCGCCAAAGCCATCGAGGGGTCCGACGCCTACGACGACCAGTTCGCGACGTTGATCTCTGGCGGCAGATCGATAGTGGACGCATACTGGGATCTTGTCATCGACGATGTGCGTCACGCACTTGCCCTACTGCGACCGGTGTTCGACGTCAGCGGCGGTCTCGACGGGTTCGTGTCGATCGAAGTCGCGCCCGAGTTGGCCCGCGACACCGCGGGCACCATCAACGCTGCGCGTGATCTGCACACCCGGGTCGACCGACCGAACGTGTTGGTAAAGATCCCTGCGACACCCGAAGGCATCCCGGCCATTCAAGCCATGACCGCTGAAGGGCGCAGCGTCAACATCACGTTGATCTTCTCGCTGCCCCGTTACGCCGCGGTGATCGACGCCTACCTGTCGGGCCTCGAGCAATATGCCAGTGCCGGCGGCGACCTCGCCGGTGTGCACAGCGTCGCTTCGTTCTTCGTGAGCCGAGTCGACTCCGAAGTCGACCGCCGCCTCGAGACCATCGCCACGCCAGATGCGCTGAGCCTGCGCGGACGTGCCGCCGTCGCCCAAGCCAAACTCGCATACAAACTGTTCCGAGACCGGTTCTCCGACCAGCGCTGGGACGCACTCGAGGCCCGAGGCGCCAGCCTGCAACGCCCCTTGTGGGCATCGACGTCAACGAAGAACCCGGCATATGCCGACACCCTGTACGTCGACAATCTCATCGGCCCGGACACCGTCAACACCCTCCCCGAAACCACCATCACAACCTTCGAGGACCACGGCACCGTCGCCCGCACGATCGACCTTGATATCGACGACGCATCAGCAGTGCTCCACGGGCTCTCGAGCGTCGGCATCGACCTGGCCCACGTCGGCCGCACCCTCGAAGACGAAGGCGTGGCCGGTTTCCACGACTCGTTCACCCATGTCCTCGAAACGCTCACGACCAAAGCCCGCCATCTGACGAGTCGCTGACATGCAGTCGAAACACGCGACCGCTGGCGTACTGCTCGAGTCCGACGGCTATCTGTTCCTGCGATACCGGCGGCAATGACACGACCGTGCGCTCCAACCACGGAGTTGTTACCCAACGAGTTTGGTGAGAAGAGGCTTGATCGGAACCCTTGCGATTCGACTGGTGGTGTCTGTCAATCCGTGCGGGAGGAGCAGGTTGTCGCCGTGAATCATGCTCCCGCACGAGTAGACCACATTGGGCACATAGCCGTTCCGTTCTGCGTCGGCCACGGTCAGCAATGGTTGGTCGAGCCGTCCGATGATCCGAGTTGGATCGTCGATATCGAGCAGGACAGCACCGAGGCTGTACACCCGGAACGGTCCGACGCCATGGGTTATTACCAACCATCCGGCCTCGGTCTCGAGTGGTGAACCGCAGTTGCCTGCTCTCGCCAGATCCCAGGGCAGCGCAGGGGATTCGATCTTGTCGGCCGATTCCCAGATCCGGAGGTTGTCGGAGAGCATCACATAGTTGGATTCCCCGTCGTATCGTGACAACGCCGCATATTTCCCCGCAATTCTTCGGGGGAACAGTGCCGCGCCTTTGTTCTTCGCGCATGCTCCGCTGAGAGTAGATACATCAAACGTCACAAAGTCGACAGTGGCTATCATCAGCGGTAAGACTCGGAATCCGTCGTAGGCGGTATACGTCGCGTAGTAGAGGACGGACCCGTCATCTTCTGTGAACCGCACGAAACGGGCATCTTCCAAGCCGTGGCTCTCGATCACCGACCACGGGAAGATTACTCGTTCCGAGAGTTTCGATTCACGTTCAAAGGTGACCCTATAGTTGGATGTCGCCAGCCAATGCATTGCTTTCGTGGCCATTTCGGTCAGGCGGCACGGTGCCCGCTTACCCTCCACGGTTGCAATTGCCGCGTCGAGCTCGTGTAACTCGAACGAGTCGGCCAAAAGGTCGGTGACCAACCCGGTAGTGCTGTCTAAGGCGTCCATTTCCACCAACTTCTCCTGGAACGACGCCTTGTCGAACACCGACGGGCAGTGGGTCCCGGTGACGGCGTAGCAAGACGGCGTGTCCACGGTGATCGCGCCTGTGGCGTCGATGATGCCGCTGCGGAACTCGATCGACGACACGTGGCCTTCACCGATCGACCGCAGGCTCAAGATGAACCGGAGCGCCCCGGGATCGAGGCCAGCCTGATCGGGATGGGCGACCATCGACGGATTCGTGAGTGCGGCGGTTTCGATCGAGAATTCTTGGGTGTAGTAAGCACCGATGAGCAGCTGGCGTTCTCTCGACAGTTCTGAGCATTCGGTGGTGCCCCGGGTCACGTACCGGAAGTGGCTGTCGAGCACCGCTTCAAGGTTTACGTGTCGATCCTCGAACCTGGCCCGGGTGGCGTTCAGTATTCCTGCGACGTTCCCCTCGGGCAGAGCGAGGATTCGGGCCAGGAGTCCGTCGTCCGGAAGGATTTGCTCATCCGGAAGAAATGGTCTGACAATGACACGCCGGGAATCGGGGCGTAGTTCGACATCAATTCGTTCGATTGTGACCGACCCAACGGCCTCTGCGTGCAGAGCGACCGCAACATCATCCGACATTGCATCTTCGGCATTCACATCTGCAGCCATTACGAGACCTCGAGAATCGCTTGAATTGCGAGAGCCGTCTCTTCCCAGCCACGGACGGAAATGGTGTCGATCCCGACGGACTTCACCGGATAGTCGTTGCCGCCATCACCCAGCTGATCACCGAAAAACAGGATTTCATCACTGGTCATCCCTACGGCGGCCATCAATTTACGCATACCATACGCCTTGTCTATGCCGGTATTGGTGACGTCCACCGATGTTGTTCCGCCTACGTGTACTTCGAGGTCGGGTAATCGTTGAGCGGCGAAGTCGCGTAATGATCGCTTCTTCGCCCCATCCGGGTCCCAGGCGTACTTCTGGGCCGCTGGCGCTTCCTGGCCCAGCGCTGAGAACGTGATCTGGGTGCCGCGATCTTCGATGATTGGACCCCAGGGTTCGGGCTCCCAATAGCCGAGCGTCTTGGCCCCGGTGGTGAGCACCTCGACGATCCGGGTGCGAGTTTCGGGTGCCAGATCCTCTGAATACCGCGAGACCCACTCCCGGCTGTCGGTGTCGAAACGAAAATATTTTGTACCGGATGTCGGCATGATGTGCAGACGAGACAACTGCTTGGGGCTGGCATCGAGCCGCTCGATGAGTTGCAGTCTGAACTGCTCGAACGCACCTCCAGAGATTACACACACCTCATACGGCAAGAGCAACCCTCGCAACAGGTCAGCCATCGGCACAGAAATCGGTGACTTGGTCACGGCCAACGTTCCGTCGAGATCAAACGCAATCATTCGCCGCCTCAAGGGACACCGGTCATAACGCGTACGGAACCAAGGCAAGTGTCAATAGTCTTCGTCGACTCGATACACATATCCGGCTCGATACCCATTCCCGTTCCCCTGCAAACCTCACAATGGG
>JAYTKG010000158.1:0-5799 GCA_043730435.1 Acidimicrobiia bacterium
TTGCCGACTGGGAACTGGGCGGTGCTCCAAACGGCCGGCTCAGCCAAATGGGCTCCGGACCGGCCAGAAAGGAGTTTCCTACGATGGGAGACCCCAAAAGAGCCTCGGGAATTGTCCCGGGAACCGAAAAGACCATGTCCTTCGAGACGGGCAAGCTTGCGCCTCAGAGCCAAGGTGCCGTTATTGCCTCGATCGGCAACACCACTGTCCTCGCCACTGCCAACGCCGCAAAGGGCGTTCGTGACGGCATCGACTTCTTCCCCCTGACGGTTGACGTTGAGGAACGCGCCTACGCCGCTGGAAAGATCCCCGGATCGTTCTTCCGCCGTGAAGGCCGCCCCACCGAGGCCGCCATTCTCACATGCCGCCTCACCGACCGCCCGCTGCGCCCAGCGTTCGCCGACGGCTACCGCAACGAGACCCAGGTCGTTATCACCGTCATTGGTGCCGACCAGGAAAACCCGCACGACGTGCTGGCCATCAACGCAGCTTCGGCCGCGTTCATGCTGTCGGGCATCCCGTTTGAGGGCCCCATCGGCGCCGTTCGTCTGGCCTACAGCCAGGAAGGCACCTGGATTCCCCATCCGACCTACGAAGAGGGTGAGAACTCCACGTTCGAGCTGGTCGTCGCTGGTCGTCAGCTCGACAGCGGCGATGTCGCCGTCATGATGGTCGAGGCTGGCGGTACCGCCAAGGCCTACAGCTATTACGAAGGTGGCGCCCCCAAGGTCACCGAGGCCGTCATCGCTGATGGTCTTGAGGCATGCAAGCCGTTCATCAAGCAGGCCATCCAGCTCCAGACCGATCTGGTCAAAGCTGCTGGCGCTCGCGAGCCGCTGAAGTACACGCCCGTTCTCGACTACGGCGACGACGTGTTCGCAGCCGTTGAGAAGTCCGGAACCAAGGCACTGGGCAAGGCCATCACCATTGCCGCCAAGCATGATCGCAACGAAGCTACCGACGCCGCCACGGCCGACGTGCTCGCCGATCTCGCCGGTGAGGGCAAGCCCTTCGCCGGTCGCGAAAAGGAAATCAAGGAGGCTGTGCGCAGCCTCACCAAGAAGCTCGTGCGCAAGCGCGTGGTGAAGGACGGCGTCCGTCTTGACGGCCGTGGTCCGGCCGATCTTCGTGCGGTCACCGCCGAAGTTGGCGTGCTGCACTCAGCCCACGGTTCTGCGCTGTTCCAGCGTGGCGAGACCCAGGTCATGAACGTGGCAACCCTGGGTATGCCCCGCATGAACCAGCTGCTTGACACCCTGTCGCCTGAGACCAACAAGCGCTTCCTGCATCACTACAACATGGCCCCGTGGGCCAACGGTGAGACCGGTCGTGTGGGTTCGCCCAAGCGCCGCGAAATCGGTCACGGTGCGCTCGCCGAGCGTGCGTTGCTGCCCATCGTTCCTTCGCAGGAAGAGTTCGCGTACACGCTGCGTCTCGTCTCTGAAGTGCTGGCCTCCAACGGCTCCACCTCAATGGGTTCAGTGTGTGCCGCATCGCTCGCGCTCATGGACGCCGGTGTGCCCACCAAGGGTGCCGTTGCCGGTATCGCTATGGGCCTCATCCTGGATGAAGGCAAGTACATCACCCTCACCGACATCCTCGGCGCCGAAGATGCGTTCGGCGACATGGACTTCAAGGTCGCAGGTACCGAGGACTTCATCACTGCACTGCAGCTCGACACCAAGATCGACGGCATCCCCGCCGACGTCTTGACCGCCGCGCTCCTGCAGGCTCGTGATGCTCGCATGGCCATCCTTAAGGTGATGAACGCCGCCCTTGCTGCTCCTCGTGACGAGGTCGGCGAGACGGCGCCGAAGATCGTTAGCTTCCAGATCCCCATCGACAAGATCGGGGAGATCATTGGGCCGAAGGGCAAGGTCATCAACGCCATGCAGGCCGAGACCGGCGCTGACATTGCGGTCGACGACGACGGCGTCATGGGCACGGTCACCATCGGCTCCACCGATAATGCCAAGGTGGCCGAGGCTCGTCGTCAGATCGAGCTCATCATCAACCCGCCGCTCGCCAAGGTCGGCGAGGTCTACCCGGGCCGTGTCGTGAACATCACCAAGTTCGGTGCGTTCGTCAACATCCTGCCGGGCCGTGACGGTCTGGTTCACATCTCCAAGCTCGGCAAGGGCAAGCGCATCAACAACGTTGAAGACGCGGTCAGCCTTGGTGACGAGATCATGGTGCGGGTCGAAGACATCGATCCCCAGGGCAAGGTCAGCCTGACCCCGTCTGGTCCCGAATGGGAAGTTGCCGGCGGTGGCGATGACGCTGCCGACGAGCGCGCACCGCGCGCCCGTGGCAACGACCGTGGTGACCGTGCTCCCCGCGCTGCAGCCGCGGCTCCGGCTGCTGACAGTGGTTCTGCCCCGGTTGCGGTTGCTAGCTTCGAAGATGCCTTCGACGCTGAGGCCCGCGAGACGTTCGGTGACCTCGGTCCCGGTGGTCCCGCTGGTGGCAACGACTCCGGTTCCAAGCCCGCTGGTGGCGGTCGTGATGGTGGCGGCCGTGGCCGTGGCCCGCGTCGTCACCGCTAGATTCACTTGAGTATTCAGCAAGTAACACTGCCGTCGGGTATCCGTCTCGTAACTGAGCGGATGCCCGACGCGTTGTCGGTTTCGTCAGGCGTCTGGGTCGGCGTCGGAGCACGCGATGAGGCCCGCGAGATGTCGGGCGTGTCGCATTTTCTTGAGCACCTGTTGTTCAAGGGCACGGCCGATCGGTCAGCCAAGTCGATCGCCGAAGCTATCGATCGCGTCGGTGGTGACATGAACGCCTTCACCTCGAAAGAAGTGACCGCGTATTACACCCGGCTTCCCGCCCGTCATTGGGCGTTGGGGTTGGAGATTTTGGGCTCCGTTGTGTCGTCACCTGCGTTGCGTGATGTCGACGTGGAAACCGAGCGGGAAGTCATTCTCGAAGAGCTCGGGATGGACGAAGATGCGCTCGATGATCGTGCGCTCACGTTGCTGGCCGAGTCGTTGTTCCCCGATCATCCCCTCGGTTGGGAGACGGCGGGCGACAAGGAAAGCGTTGCTGCCATTACGCCCAAAGCGGTGCGTGCCTTCTTCAAAAAGTGGTACCGCCCGGCCAACATGGTCGTGTCGCTCGCGGGCGCCATCGACCACGATGATGCTGCGGCAGCGGTCGAGAAGTGGTTCACGTCCGCGCCAGGTGGCTCGAAGCCCAGGCGTGTCGCTCCGGTCGGCGAGACCCGGCCGTTGGCGGTGGTGCGCAAGCGCAGTGAACAGGCCCACATCGCCATTGGCTACCGAGCGGTTAACCGTGACGATCCTGATCGTGAAGCACTTGATGTGGCAAGTCAGGTTCTGGGTGGCGGCCCGTCATCGCGCCTCTTCGACGAAATTCGGGAGAAGCGCGGGCTGGCCTATTCGGTATTCGCTAGTCAGGTCACGTATGCCGATGCCGGCGCACTCAGCGTGTACGTCGGCACCAGCGCCGACCATGTCGGCGAAGTGCTCGACATCGTCGACGCCGAGCTCGACAAGCTAGCCACCGATGGCGTCACCGACCACGAGTTGGAGATTGCGAAGGGCTACCTCACGGGCGCATTCGTACTCGGTCTTGAAGACTCAGCCAGCCGTATGAGCCGCCTCGCCGGTCACGTGTCGGCCCGCGGGTACGTGCGCAGTGTCGAAGATCAGGTTGCCCGTCTCGATGCCGTCACCGGTGACGACGTCCGTCGCGTAGCCAAGCGCGTACTGAGCGGTCAGCAGGCCCTAGCCGTCGTCGGACCGGTCACGAAGAAAGCTCTGGCCCGGCAGTAGCCATGGCGACGAACGGCCGAGCTCGGGCGGCGTTCAAGGCGGTCGTCGCCCAGATGACCTGGCCGCTGAGAATCGTTGTGGGCGTCAGCGCGCTCGTACCGATTGTCTTCGGCGCAGTTCTGCTCTGGCCATCGATCAGCACCAATGTCGGCGGTTGCAAAAAGATCGCAACGTTCACTCTTTCGGAGGGAGAGGCGAAGAGTTTTTCTCTCATGGACGGCAACCAGCTCATGGTCCGAGCCAACATCGTGATGGGTCCGCGCATTCGCCTGGACGGGTCAACGGAAAGCGGTACGAACTCCATGTCGGGAACGTGGACGATTGGTTCCCGGAGTGACCGGTTCTCCTTGCGGGAGACCGACTCGGCCACAATCGGTCTGGCTCGTATCGCCAGCAGCAGCTTCTCGTCATCCACTGGCAAGCCATCATCGGTACGTTTACGACTGGGTGATTGCACGTCACCGTCCGGCACAAAGTAGAGCGCTACGAACGCACCTCGGCAACCAGGGATTTCGGCGCAACGGTGCAATACGCGTCGGTGACGATGCCAGCCAGTTCATCCCAATCCGGGTCGACATCGAGCCGCACACCAATCCAGCCGCGATGGCCCACGTAGGGCGGGTAGAAGAAGCGCGCCGGCTCCTCTCTGATCACATGCTCTTGCGTTCCAGGCGGCGCTGCACACCAGATGCCCACGATGTCATCACCGTGATGGTTGTTCACAAACATCACGAACGTCTTCTTGCCTCTGATGAAGAACGTTGGGCAACCATGGCTCAGCCGTTCGGTCACCTCGGGCAGCGTCAAGCACGCGGCGCGTACCTGGCCCAGTGCATTGTCTTGCGACATCATCGTCGTATCCTTTCAGAATCGACGGCCGACGCTGTCTAGAGTCTCGGCATGACGATTCGAGTGGGTGTATTTGGTGCGGGCGGCAAGATGGGGCAGACCGTGTGTGCGGCCGTGGGAGCCGACCCCGAGTTGGATTTGGTCGCTGCGGTCGACCCGCACGCCGTTGGCCGGTCGATCCTCGGTACTGAAGTCAGCGCCGACCCAAAGGCGATGATCGACGCTGAGGTTCACGTTGCCATCGACTTCACGGTGCTGGAAGCGGCTCGAACGAACGTGGCGTGGTGTGGGCTGCATGGCATCCATGCCTTGGTTGGCACTACAGGTTTCACTGCCGATGATTTGGCGCTGTTCAAGGACACCTTCACGCGCTCGAACTGCATGATCGTGCCAAACTTCGCCATCAGTGCGGTGTTGATGATGCGCTTTGCCGAGTTGGCTGCACCGTTCTTTGAGTCGGCCGAAGTGATCGAAATGCATCACGACGGCAAGGCCGACGCGCCGTCGGGCACCGCGGTGCGCACGGTTGAGCGCATGGCTGCAGCCAAGAGCGACTGGGCGCCCGACAAAACCAAGCAGGAGGTCTACCCTGGCGCACGGGGTGGCGTTGGTCCGGCGGGCATCCATGTGCACTCGGTGCGTATGCGAGGCCTGGAAGCCCACCAGGAGGTGCTGTTCGGCACTCGCGGGCAGACCCTCATCATCCGCCAAGACAGTTACGACCGGGACTCCTACATGCCGGGCGTGCTCTTGGCCGCCAAGAAGATTGCCGACCACCCCGGCATCACCGTCGGTCTCGACGCCCTCCTCGGGTTCTGATTCCCAAGCGATTTCACACGGCTGGAATCAAACGGGAAACAGACGACCCGGGGTCGAGACAGACTCAGTCGACCGGGCGGCGGTTCAACACGTGCGCAGCCGACTGGTCGCGGGGGCGGATGGTCATTTCGTCGATGTTGAAATAGTGGGGGAGGGTTGCTACCCAGCGCACGGCCTCGGCGATGTCTTCGGGCTTGAGTGTTTCCACGCCGGCGTAGACCTTGGCGGCCCGCTCGGCGTCACCCTTAAAACGCACCGTGGAGAACGGCGATTCGACCATGCCCGGATCGAGTTCAGTGAGGCGGATAGGCAGGCCGTTCAGCTCCAGTCGCAA
>JAYTKG010000159.1:0-8991 GCA_043730435.1 Acidimicrobiia bacterium
CGGGTACCGTGCCGCACACGCAGCCACGAAAGGGCCGGACGGATCGAATGCGAACACCGACTCGGCGCCGAGTCGATCAACTAGAGCGCCCGTGAGCGCACCGGGGCCACATCCGACATCAAGCACGGTCTGACCGTGCGTGATCTCGGTCGCATCTGCGAACACGGCTGCAAGCGGACGCGAGTAGCGACCCATGAACAGGTCGTAGGCCTCACCCGACGCCTGAAACGTTTTGGCTCCTTCGGCTGGCTCCATCAAGTCCCTCCTCCAAGCTCACGGCCATGGTGCCTCACGATCTGGCAGGCCGTCAACGTTCACGACATCGCTCACGTCGCGAACGAACCAGAGGCTATATCTGGGTCTGGTAGCGCATGTGCTACAGTGTCGCATGGCTATAGTCGGCTTGAGAGAATTGCGTCAGGATGCGTCTGAGCTTGTTCGCCGTGTTGAAGGTGGCGAGGAGATCGAGATCACGGTTGCCGGGCGTCTTGCGGCGCGGCTGGTGTCTGCGACACCGCGTCGTTGGCAGCGGTGGACTGATATTGCCGACCTGTTCACGGGTCGACCGGATAAGGGTTGGGAGACCGACCGCGACCTCATCGATCAGTCCTTCTCCAATCCGTGGGAGCCTCGCGATGAAGGCGTTGCTTGATACCAGCGTTTTGATTGCGACGGATGTCCCCGAGTTGGAGGGCGAACTGGCGATCAGCGCAGCGTCGTTGGCCGAGCTGCACTTCGGCGTGCTCGTTACGGCCGACCCGGAAGCACGGAGCGAGCGTCTGCGCCGGTTGTCAGAACTGCAACGCAAGTTCGATGCACTCCCGATTGATGATGCGGTCGCGGTGAGTTACGGCCAGCTTGCTGCGGCCGTCGTTGCTCACGGTCGTCAACCGAGGTCGCGGGTGATGGATCTGCTGATCGCCGCGACCGCACACGCAAACGGCGCTCGTTTGTACACGCGAAATGCTGGCGACCTTGTGGGTATTGATCATCTGTTGGAGATTGTCGCCGTCTAGAGCGACGAGTCTCGATCCTTACGCGTAGCGTCCGGGTGAGGGTCGGTGGCGATCGGGAAGGTAGTTTTGCCGACGTGTTACTGGCTGAGTTTGAAGTGTGGCATTCCCGCCCGATTACCCCCACCAGGCGGCTTTCGCTCGGCCATCTCTTCCTGCCCGTCGATCCGCTGCCGGGTTTCGGTGGGCTGCTTCTGGCTGCGGTGTTGGCCGCAAATCTCGATGGCATCGATGAGGACTTGCTGCCCGATCTGCATCGGTTGGTGAACCAGGTCGAGTACGGGCAGCGGGTGGTGCAGCCCCGGTTGTTGCACCGCTTTCAGGTCGATCATGTTGGTCTAGCCCGCACGGTGCATCGCCTTTCGGGTGACGGTGAGAACGTGTCGTTCGAGTTGGCCGAGACGCCGAGTCCACTCCAGCAGGCGCTTGCTGCGGTCTACGCGGTGGAGCGTTTCAACGATGCCACCCGGCATGCGATCGCCGGACTGCTGCGCAAAGCAATGCGTTGGCAGGGTGCTGTAGGGCCGTCATTCATTGCTCACCTTGCCGGTGTGGGCGGGTCACCCAATGCCTCGCTCATGGCCTTCGCTGACCCGAAGGCGTGGGCCCTCGATATTCTCGGTTTCCCGGTAGGCACCATTGCGCCGACCAAGAAGGAAGTCACCGCGCAGTACCGCCAGCGCCTGCGTGATGTGCACCCCGACCACGGTGGGGACGACGATGACGCGAGCAAGCTCATCATCGACATTACTGAGGCCCGAAGGTTGCTCACCTCGTGAGGCCCGGCGCACTGCTGCTGGCTCCGGGCGCCGGGTCTGATCGCAACCACTCATGTCTCGTTGCCATCGAGCAGGCGGTCAAGCCGCTTGCGGTCGAGCGGATGGACTTCCCCTATCGCAAGGCAGGCCGCCGTCCTCCTGATCGTGCGCCAGTGCTGCTAGCGGCTGTGGTGGCCGAGGCTGAGGCGCTCGTTCAGCGGGTGAAGAAGAAGCCGGGTACGTTGCTTTTGGGTGGGCGTTCGATGGGCGGTCGCATGTGCTCGATGGCTGTGGTTGACGGATTGCCCGCCGCGGGGCTGGTGCTCATCTCGTACCCGCTGCACCCGCCGGGCAAGCCTGACAAACTTCGCACCGAACACCTACCGAAACTAGATCTGCCGTGCCTCTTCGTCCATGGCACCAAGGACCCGTTCGGCACGCCCGATGAACTTCAGCGGGCCACCGCCACCATCCCCGGCAAGGTCACCCACGTTTGGATAGAGGGTCGCGGTCACGATCTGAAGAACTCTGACGACGCAGTGGCCGCAGCCGTCGCGGCCTTTATCAAAGCACTCTGAACTCGCCGATAGCGTCCTCGGGGTTCAGCTCTTCCAGCTCCTTGCGAGCCGTCTCGGGGAATGCGAACCAGATGATTGCAGCTGCAACCAACGCACCGATTGCAGCCACGGTGAGCGTAGGACCGTATCCGTGCTTGGCATCGAGTAACGGCCCGGTCGCGAGCAGTCCGATGCTGCCGCCCAGGAGCGCAGCGACCATGATCATGCCGCCCGCCCGGCCACGATTGCCGGTGGGGAACAACTCGGAGCGGTACACCTGCACTGCCGGATAGCCCGACCCGCTCATGAACCCGCCAAGGAATGCCAGTACCCACATCGGCCAGCCACCGATATAGAACGAGCCGAGGAACGCAAGCGTGCCGGCGATTATGCCAACCGTGCCCACCATACGGCGTCCTCGTGTCTCGGCCAGGTGCCCACCCAAAAAGATGCCAAGCCCGGCCGGCGTTGACGTGACCAGAATGAATAGCGCCACGTGCTTGGCGTCGAAGTGGCGGATGTCCTTCAGGTAGCGGTTCTGAAAGAAACTGGCTGGGGCCACGAACATGTTGCCGAAGAACGACACCGACGCCACCAGCGCGAGTCGGCGGGTGAGCACCGGAGCCGGGGCCGCATGAGACGCGACAAAGCGCCGGCTCTCGGGCAGTCGTCGTGCCAGGTCGACCACGATGAACAGCATCACCAACGGCAACACGTACAGCAGGCGCCACGCTCGCACGCCGAGATCGGCAATGGGCAACGCGATGACGCAGAACCCCGCGCCCAATCCGGTGGACATCGCCAACACCGATATCGCATAGGCCCGAGCGCCACGCGGCATCTCTTCGGCCGCGATAACGGTGATGAGAATGTCGAGCGCCAGACCGAGGGGGCGCCCGAGCGTTTGGGTGGCCGTCAACCAACCGAGGTTCGGGGCGGCCGCGCCGAGGGCAGTCAACAGCAGGCTTGCGGTACCGCAGAAAATCACCATGCGTTTACGGCCGCGGCGATCGGCGTTGAAGACAAACGGCAGCGCAACGATGATGCCCAAACGCACGATGACGCCGGCCGTCCCCTGCGCCGAGTTCGAGAAGTGGAACTCGTTCTGGGTGAGGGCAACGGTCTGGGTGAACAGTGTGTTGACGTAGCCGACTACGAGCGAGGCCGCCGCCAACAGACCGAGGATGGTGCCGGATCGGGCGTCGAGTCGTGAGGGTGGCGCCCATACCGGTTGCCTGCCGCTGAACCGGTGCGGGCCAGCCGGCCGACGAAGAGAGAACCACACAAACGGTACGAACAGCCAACCGAACCAGGGGATGGCGAGCCGGAATCTCGTGCGCTCTACCAGCGTGTCCGGCAGAACTTCCACCGAGCGGTGATACGCCATAAAAGTGCCACTGGCCAGGGAGAACGATCCGTCTTCTCCTACCTGCTCGTGCGCGATGTCGTTGCGTGGGGTCAGCAGTAACGCGAGCGTGTTATCGGTGCGCACGTAGCGCCGTTGCAGGGTCGCCATGGCTGGACCGAGCATACTGACAGGATGAATGGTGCCGCCGATCAGCCGCCGACCTTTGACCGTATCGTCGTGCGACGTGGTCGGCCGCTGTCGGGCACGGTCACGCCGGGGGGCGCCAAGAACTCGGTGCTGAAGTTGATGGCGGCTTCGTTGCTGGCCCCAGGTTCCTACGAACTCACCAACGTGCCAGGTATATCTGATGTGGGAACCATGGGTGAACTACTCGGTGCCATGGGCGTAACAATGACCCGCGACCCGCACGATGTTCATCGAATCCTGCTCGATGTGCCAGCAGCCGTGATCCCCGAGGCTCCGTATGAACTGGCAGAGGCCATCCGCGCTTCGATCGTGGTGATGGGTCCGCTGCTCGCCCGCTGCGGTGAGGCCCGCATCTCGCTCCCCGGTGGTGATGACTTCGGCACCCGCCCGATCGACATGCACATCCGTGGTCTCGAAGCGATGGGCGCAACGATTGAGCTGAAGCATGGCGTGCTGCACGCAACGGCTTCTTCCGGGTTGCGGGGTGCGGACATCACGCTCGATTTCCCAAGCGTCGGCGCCACCGAGAACATCGTGATGGCGGCGGTGGGCGCTAAGGGCACGACGGTGCTCGACAACGCAGCGCGTGAGCCCGAGATCAGTGACCTGCTCACCATGCTGCAAGAGATGGGTGCCGATATCGAAGGCGTTGGTTCGGCCACCCTCACTATTCACGGCCAGCCCATGACCGCACTCCACGCGGTCAGCCATCGCGTCATTCCTGACCGGCTGGAAGTGGCGACGTTTCTTGCGTCGCTCGCCGTCGCCGGCGGCGACATCACTATCGCCGACGGCCGAGCCGCTCATATGGAACTGTTCCTCTCCAAGCTCGCTCAGATTGGTGTCACGGTCACCGACACCGGCTCGGGACTGTGGGCGCACAGCAACGGAAAGATCCGCTCCGTCGACGTCGCCACGCTGCCGTATCCGGGTATCGCCACCGACTACAAGCCGCTCATCACCGTCATGCTGTCCCTGGGCGATGGCGTGGGCATCGTGACCGAGAACCTTTACGCCGGTCGCTTCCGCTACATCGAAGAACTCCTCCGCATGGGTGCCGACATTCGCACCAACGGCCATCACGCAGTGGTGCGTGGCGTACTGCGCCTGCAAGGCGCGCCGGTCAAGGCCCACGACATCCGCGCCGGTGCATGTCTTGTGGTGGCGGGTCTCGGAGCCGACGCCGAAACAGTTATCGCCAACCCGTTCCACATCGACCGCGGCTACGAAAATCTCGTCGGTAAACTCTCGTCGCTCGGCGCCGACATCGAACGGCTGAACTAATCGGCTGACGGGTGACCCTTGTCATCCCGGCCGGAACGGTCGGCGCGTTTCTTAGCCACGCTAACCAACCAAGCGATGATCAACAGGGGGCCGATCACGAGAAGGAATTCGTCCCAGCCGCCCTGGTGGGCGTAGATCATCATGCGACGACCAGAATCACCAGTGGCGCCTTGGTGAGATGGCTTTCCAGCTCGAAGCGACCGGCCTTGTCGGCGACGAACGACAGTAGACCCTGCTCGCCAGCCTTCTGCGCCTGCTCGATCTCGTAGCCGTGCAAGTGGAACTCATCATTCGCCGTCGGATTGAGTAGCGCGATCTGCACCGTAGCGTTGAGCTTCACCTTCTCCTCGCGGGTGGGAGAGCTGTCCTTGCCCACCGTCACCGAAATGTTCACGATGCTGGTTGCGAGAGGAGGCGCGGTGGCGGCCGTGGCGCCCGTCGTTGCGGGCACGACCGACTCGGCGGACATAGCTGCCGTCGTGGCCGGTGAGGTCGTCACCGTGGCAGCCGCAGCGGCCGCTGCCACCGTGACCGAAACGGGGGGAATCGACGTGACGGCAGCGTTGGACGACGAGCCACAGCCGCCTACGAGGAACACTGTAGGAAAGAGGGCGTAACGGGCTAGCCTTTTCATAGGTGGCGAGCCTATGTCGAAGCCTGCGACAATCTGCGGTCGCCACTTTGAGGAGAAACATGCGCGCCCTGGTCGAAAAGACAATCGAAGTCATACGCCCTGCCCTTCAGGCCGACGGCGGCGACATCGTGCTGCGCGATGTGGACGAGGTCACCGGCATTGTGTCGGTCACCCTTGTAGGGGCGTGCGGCACCTGCCCGGCGTCCACCCAGACATTGAAGGCCGGTATCGAGCGGATCATGCGTGACCGTGTCGATGGTGTCACCGAAGTGATCAACATCGAATGACCGTGGTGGCTCGTCGCAGTAACGACGTCGGAGAACTGCTCGAGAGCGCGCGATCGGGTGATCGCGCCGCTCTCGCCCGGCTGCTCTCCATCGTTGAGCGGGGTGGCCCGCAAGCTCGCGAAACCGGACGCCTCGCCTACCCGCTCGGTGGTAGCGCCTACACCGTTGGCCTCACCGGTTCGCCCGGCGCGGGCAAGAGCACGCTCACCTCGGCGCTTATCGGACACCTCCGTTCGCAACAGCTAGAGGTAGCGGTTCTGGCGGTTGATCCTTCGTCACCGTTTACCGGTGGTGCCATCCTTGGCGATCGGGTTCGCATGCAGGACCATGCCACCGACCCCGGCGTGTTCATCCGGTCAATGGCTACCCGCGGGCACCTCGGCGGTCTGTCGTTGGCCACGCCCGAGGCCATCCGTCTGCTCGACGCCATCGGCCGGCACTGGGTGCTTATCGAGACCGTCGGTGTTGGTCAGGTCGAGATCGAGATCGCCGGCAAGGCCGACACCACCGTTGTCGTGGTGAACCCGGGCTGGGGCGATGCGGTGCAAGCCAACAAGGCCGGCATCATGGAAATAGCCGACGTGTTCGTCATCAACAAGGCCGACCGAAAGGGCGTGGAGGAAACCCGCCGCGACATCGAGATGATGCTCGAACTCACCGACCTCGCCCACGACGCCTGGCGCTCGCCTATTGTGGCTACGGTCGCCAACGACAGCTCCGGCGTGCCTGAGCTGTGGGGGCAGATCAATGCCCATCGGGCCGCGATTGAAGCCGACGGCACCCTGGCCAAGAGACGTGAACAGCGCACGCGTCAGGAGCTCTCCGAGATCGTTGCGACGCGACTCGGACAGCGGGCCCGCGAACTCTGCGAGGGCGATGTGTGGGAGCAGGCGGCTGGTGATGTCTTGGCCCGTCGGCTCGACCCCTGGAGCGCGGCCGATCTCATGCTCAACTCCATCGGCGCGTAATGATCTGCGAGGCGTAGTGATTTCGGGCGGGGGATACGTCGTTGCTGCGCTCGCGGCCGTCGCCGCGGGTGGCATCAACGCAGTGGCCGGTGGCGGCACCATGGTGTCGTTCCCTGCGCTGCTAGCGCTCGGTGTGCCGAGCGTTATGGCCAATGCGACCAACACCGTATCCCTGTGCCTGGGCTACCTGGGAGGTACCTGGGCACAACGCCATGATCTGATCGGGTGGGGAAAGAAGGCGCGCCCGCTGCTCATCGCCGGAGCCCTTGGCGGACTGGTCGGTTCGGTGCTACTCATCCGAACCAGCGACAAGTTGTTCTCCTTCCTCGCCCCCATCCTGATCCTGCTGGCGTGCGCGCTGCTCGGATTCCAGAAGCAGATTCGGGCCAAGCTCGGCATCGGCTCGGGTGGCGATGTCATGAAGACCGTGTCGGTCGCCGCGATTGCCGGCGTGTTCGCATCGGCTATCTATGGCGGCTACTTCGGCGCCGGGCTGGGCATCATGCTGCTCGCGGTGCTGGGTGTGCTGTTGCATGGCCCCCTGGCTTCGTTGAACGCGCTCAAGCAGGTGCTGTCTCTCTTCATCAACGTTGCTGCCGCCATCTTTCTGTCGCTCTCTGGCCATGTGCAATGGGGGTTGGTCGGTGTGATGGCGGTGGGCAGTCTTATCGGTGGGTTAGTTGGTGGCCGCTACGCCAGCCGGGTCGATCCGGTGAAGCTGCGCCGTTTAGTGGTGTCGTTCGGCATCCTGGTAGCGCTGAAGCTGATCTTTCTCTGAGTCACCATCAGCACCGGGCCGGGCCAAGGTGCGCCAGAATGACGGGGTGGCTGATGATGATGTGAAACGGTTTGCGGCGCTCCTGCGGAAGAAAGAGGCCGACGAGCAGCATGCTCGCGACACCGCTCAGGCGGAGGTTGATGAGCGACGGGCGAAGGCTGAGCTCGCTCGACAGGTTGAGGTGGCCCGAGAAAACAAGAATCAGGTTGCGGCGCGACTGCGCGACATTCGCAAAGGCAAGGCCACCCCTGAGCAGATCGCCAAAGCCGAGGCTGACTATCGGGCTGCGCTGGCAACGCTGTTGGAATTGGAGCAGGGCATCCGACCGGCATGGGCACCCGCACCGCCCGGGCCCTTAGAGGTGGAGCCAGACTCGGTGGTGAGCGAGGCCGGTAGTGATGTCGACGAAAGCATCGTCGCCGACGGTCATGCCGAAACCCCGATAGAACCCTAAAGCCGCGTCACGGGCATTGGCCCACAACACCTCGACACCGTCGGCACGCAGCCGTTCAATCGCCGCCCCGAGCAGCACCCTGCCAACCCCACCCGACTGCAACGCCGCCGACACTGCCATGCCGCGGAGCTGCACTGTGCGCGTTGCGTCGGGGGTGTTGGAGCAGGGACGATGAACGAACGTGGCGATGCCGACCAAGTCGTTACCGTGGAAGGCGCCGAGATGGAACGTGGTCGGTTCGTCATCACCGTCGAATACCAACAGTGCCGTCGGCGAGTTGTTGCGCAAAACGGACAGTCGTAGCGGATGGGTGTCGGTCGCAGCAATGAGCCGAATGGCCACCGCCCGGGTCATTCGTGGGCGAGGTCGAGCAGGCGCTGCAAGGGGGCCAGATCGAACGGATGACCAGACATCAACACCAGGTGCGTAATGCCGGCCGCAAGGTACGCATCGGGGTCGGCCTCGGGGCCGACGAGGGCACTGCGCTCGATCTCCGCTGGGTCACGGCCAAGCTCGACGCACCAGTTGTCGAGCACCCGGTTCTTGTGAGTTATTTCATCAAGATCGGACGACGTGGTGTTCCACATTTGGGCGTACTGCGCCGCCAGCTTCAGCGTCTTCTTTTCGCCGCCGCCGCCGATAAGCAGCGTCATCGGGCCGGCGGGCGGTGGGTTCAGCTTGCCCAGACGGGCCTTGATGCGAG
>JAYTKG010000160.1:0-3168 GCA_043730435.1 Acidimicrobiia bacterium
AGGTGACGACGGCGCGGAACGCTCCGGTGGTGTCGGTTGTCACGACGGCGAGGGCCTGCTCGGGGGAGCCGCTGGAGTCGTAGCTGATCCCGATCGCCGCTCCGGGCTGGTAGCCGCTACCGGTCACGGTCACGTCCTGGCTTGCCTCGTAGGTCGATGCGCAGGCGGCGGCGACGGGGAGGAGTGGTGCCACGGCCAGCGGCGTGCCCCGACACCGCTCACTCGATGATCCTCACATGGACCTCGGTACCGGCGCCCAGTCGCGACAACGAGCACCTGCGCACGCTTGTGGAACCTGCTCGGTCACGAATGCGGTCATCGTCATGACGTGGCTTGGGTTGGTTGGCGGGGCGTGAGTTGGGTGAGCGCGCACCGCCATCCGTCGTCGGTTCGAACCAGGATGTCGGTGGTCCACTCGTCAGCAGAAATCGGTTGACCTTGGAATGAACCGCTGTTGCGACCATGGGTGGTGATGACGGCGACATCGGCACCGAAGCGCCGGATTTCGAGAACGTCGTGGGTCATGGTGTTGTGTCGGAGCATGCCGTTCGCGACAGCCGCATGAAACGTGTCCCGCGTGATCGGGCCGGGCTTGTCGATGAGCACCCAGTCTTCGGTTGTAAAGCGGGCGATCTGTTCGACGTCGTTGGCCGCGATCGCGTCTGCCCACCGGTGAACGAACGTTGCGATCTCCTCCTCGTCGCCGGTTTGATGCCCGACGCTCACCTTCGTATTGATGTGTGTGCTTGTCACTGGTCGAGCTCCTTCATAAATGACCACAATGCTCCTTCGCAATCTCGGACGCTGTACTCCCGGTAGCCGTAGGGTTGGTCGACCGGTCCGTAGACGATCTGACCGCCTTTGGCCTTGACCAGTCTGTGGTGTTCATCGACATCGTCGACCATCACCGCCATCGTCGCAGTCGCTCTACCCAAAGTCTGCGGTGACGCCAAGCCGAACGTCTCGGTTTCGGGGTGCAACCAAATCACGCCGTCACCCGCGTACAACTCAGCGTGCACGGCATTTCCGTCAGGATCGAGCGTGATCTCCCCGGGAGTGAACCCGAACACATGGGTCAGGTAGGCGTGAGCGGCGGGTAGGTCGTGGTACACGAGGATCGAGATGCGTCGGCGAAGTGGGCTCTCAAGGGTTGCCATGGTGGTGATGACCTCCAAGAGATCGTTGGTGGGATCGGTGGCCGCATCGACGTCGGCAAGGACTGCGGTGACACCGGTGCGTAGCGCGGTGAGCCCGGCAATTTGGGTGTCGACTGCCGAGGCGTGGTGACGGAGGGCGCCTACAAGGCTCCAGTTCGGATCGTCAAGCGCACTGCCGATTTGTTCAAGAGAAAGACCGAGTCGTCGAAGGCGAGTGATCCGGTACAACCGGTCGACTGAACCCGGTCCGTAGAGCCGATGACCCGCTGGGGTACGCGCTGACGGACTGAGCAAGCCGATCTCCTCGTAGTGATGTAGCGCCCGAACCGTGAGCCCCGCCGCTGACGCAAGGTCACCAACACGAATTAGATTGCCAGTCTCATCGGAAGTCACACGAACACGATAAGACCTCACGTAACGTGAGGAGCAAGCATCTTTCCTGTCATGCTCACTCGGTACGGCAAAATCGCACCCGCCGCGTATCAGCACCGGTTTGAATCCGTCCTACGACGCAACCGCGATCACCCTGTGCGATGAGAAGTCAGAACCCTTCACAAGTGTCATCTTCACCGAGTGCTTTGCGAATTGGAAGCCAACGCGACTCATGGTTTCGTCCTGAAGGTGAGCAGGGGCCTCTACCAACTCGTCGGCACCGTGAAAGCCCCACTCCGGTGGCGACACCAACCAAGACGAGCCGGAGGAAGGAGAAAAGGATTCCCCCACGGTTCCACCGCTGAGTCGTTCCTTATCGTGGAGACCGCATAACGCTGGAGTTGGGCAGGTCGATCGAGTCGAACGTATCGGTCCAATTGCCTGTAATTGCGGTGCGGGTCGCATGTCTGTGAAGATTCCGCGATGGCCGACTTTGTGACGCTTCATGCCCAAAATCCAACGCTTGTGGACCGACCAGCTGTGATCGACGATCGGCCGGGACAAACACCAATCGTTTGGAGCTGGAAACAACTCGATGAGGAGTCAAACAAACTGGCCAATGTTCTGCTCGAGCTTGGACTGTCCGCTGGCAGCCGTGTGGTGTCTTGTGGGCAGAACTCGGCTAGTTGGGTTCGGATGCTGCATGCCGCTCGAAAAATTGGCGTGACGAATACCTTCCTCAATTACCGGCTCACACCCGAGGAAGCCACGTATGTAATCGACAATTGCGACGCAACCGTTGTGTGGGTCGATGCTCCGTATGCTGATCTTTTGGCGCAAATCAAGGATGATCTTTCCAAAGTTACCCACGTGCTCGTCTACGACGCAGCCCTGCATCATCTCGCTGTACCAAGCGGCATGCTCGACGCCGATGCATTGCTAGATGCGGCCAGTATCCAGGCCCCACCCGAACCATCGATCAACGATGCAGCCACGGTTATCTACACGTCGGGTACAACGGGCAAGCCGAAGGGGGCTGTGCGGCGCGGTCGAGGTACGCCAGAACAACTTGCGGCGTCGATCGCCAGTTATCGATGGAAGAGCGACTACGTGTATCTCACCACCGGCCCGCTTTACCACTCGGGTCCGAGCGGGTTCATGAGCATCGGTGCGTTGCTGGGAAACACCACAGTGGTGCAACATAAATTTGATGCCGAAGACTGGCTGCGCCTCGTTGATACTTACAAAGTGAATTCGACCTTTGCTGCCCCGGCACCGATTCGAATCATCTGCACCCTGCCCGCCGAAGTGAAAGCGCGCTACAACACCTCGTCGATGAAACTGATGGTCGCCAACGCTGCGCCGTGGTCAATGGCCCTCAAGGAAAAGTACCTCGCCGACTTCCCCGAAGATTCGCTGTTCGAGGTGTACGGATCAACGGAGATGGGCGTGAACTGCATTCTTCAGCCCGAAGATCAGCGCCGCAAACCCGGTTCGTGCGGACAGGCCGCGCCCGGTGTAGAGATTGTGTTGTTAGACGACGATGGGAACGTTGTTGAGGGCATCGGACCGGAACATACCGGCGAGTTGTGCGTACGGTCTGCCGGAATGTTTGAGACCTATCACAATGCCGAAGCTA